>CAKUAV010000033.1 GCA_934636425.1 uncultured Clostridia bacterium | reverse complement strand
GCATTCCCGGCAGGCAATGGCTCAGCTTGTCAAAAAAATGTCTTGACAAGCTGGTGAACGGGTTGTAAGCGCTCTGCCGTGTACCCCTCTCCAGTTCTTGCTCTGGAAATGAGATTTTCCGCTGCAAAAATCGTCCCGTCCCACCCGTACACGCTGCCGTGTATGGTTGAAAATTCAAGAGGATTTCGACCCTCTCACGTTCTCCGAAGGTTTTTCGACAGTCTGAAGCATTCCCGGCAGGCAATGGCCGATGTCCATGCTTTGGCCGGGCTTTGCCATGAGAATACAAACAGCGCAGCGCTTTTCGCCATGCTGTCCGCATTGCGCCGCCCTGCCTTTGCTCTCCCCGGCGTTTTTGAAGAGCTGAAAAGGCGCATAGAAAAAGCGGAGAGACCGCATTTGATCTCTCCGCTCGTTCTGTCGCTTATCAGCCGTTTTTCTCGACCCAGGCGATCAGTTCCATGTTGTACCATTCGATGTCGTTCAGATCCTTCGTGCTGAAGCCGCCCGCGCTGTACCAGGTCTTGTCGGCGAAATACGCCTTGAAGTTGGACTTGGTGAAGGAATAGCCGTGGCGCGCGTAGATCTCGTTGCGCGCATAGGGCAGCAGTTCCTTGTCGATGGCGCGAATCTCCGCCTTGGTCAGCTTGGTCGTGGAGGAGTTCGGGAATATGTACTGATCGCTGCCGATCGCCTTGACCGCGCTGGGCAGCTTGTCGAATGCCGTGCCGCCGGTGCTGGGCTTGGCGGTCGTCGAGGGCTTCGCCGTGGTCGAGGGCGTGGACGAGGAGGCAAACTCCTTCTCCATGTCGGCGATCAGCTCCATGTTGTACCATTCGACCGAGTTCAGATCCTTCGTGGAGAAGCCGCCCGCGCGATACCAGCTCTTGCTGGCGAAGTACTCGGCGAACTTCTTCTTCTCAAACACATAGCCGTGGCGCGCATAGATCTCGTTGCGGGCATAGGGCCACAGGCTCTTGTCCACGGAGAGCACGTCATCGCGGGTCAGCTTGGTCTTGCTGGAATTGGCGAATATGTATGTGTCGTCGGTGCCGGTGGAGGGCGCATAGGGCGCGTCGCTCCTGTTGAGGGCCTTCAGCGTGGCATTGCCCGCAATGCCGTCGACCGACAGTCCGGCCGCCTTCTGGAATTTCCGCACGGCCGCGGCGGTCTTTTCGCCGAACACGCCGTCCGCGCTCTTGAGATAGCCCAGCTCGACAAGGCGCTTCTGCATGGCGCGCACAGCGTCGCCGGTCGCGCCGACAGTCATGGCGCCGGAGGCCGTATAGCCCGGCTTCGCGGTGGCCGCAGGCCGCGCAGTCGCGGTCGTGCCGGTGGTCGTGCCGGTGGTCGTGCCCGTCGTCGCGCCGGGCGCAGGCGTGGTCAGCGCGGCTGTGGGAGCGGTCGTGGCGGTCGCATTGCCGCCGGTCACATTGCCCAGCTCGCCGGACGTGCCGTCGCTCACGAAATCGCCGCTGTAGAGCGTGGTGGCCTGCTTGTCGGCCAGAGAAACGCTGGTCAGCTTCTTGAGGTTGTACTCATAGATTATGACGCAGTCGTCCAGAATCGCCATGTAGTTGTACAGATCGGGCTCATAGATGACCAGCGGATTTTCGCCGCTCAGATCGGAGAGCACCAGCGACTTTTCGCGGTACACCACCAGGCCGTAATCGGTCGGGCGATAGTTCCAGTCGTACTGGCTGAGCACCTTGATGTACTGATTGGTCTGCACGTTGACGCGGTACAGACAGCCGTCCAGCCACTCCTGCGTGTCGGAGGAGACGATGTAGCTGTCATTGAGATTGTGGAAGTAGACATACTCGTTATAGGCGGCCAGCACGCTCGCGCCCTGATCGAAGAGCATCATGTTGCTGCTGCCGTCGAGCATCATGCTGTACAGCCGTCCGCTCGAGCCCTGAACCTTGCTGCCCGCCTGCAGGCGGGAATCCACCTGATATTCGGCCTGATCGGTCGCGGACTCATAGTAGACGATGCCGTCGGCGATGACGTAGGAGGTCATCTCAATGTCGGAAACCGGCGCGACGGTGTTCGCGGTGAGATCGATCGCATTCAGGCGGCCGTTCACCAGGCAGTAGAGCTTGCCGGCGTACAGGCTCAGCGTGTGGGCGATCTCGCCCTCGGCAAACTGCGCCGCGACGACGCGGCTGCCGTCGGCGGTGCGCATCATGGCCTGATAGACCGAGCCGTTGTTGCGCAGATAGTAAATATTGCCGTTCGCATCGGCAATGACGTCGTCGATGTTGGAAGCCGTGTCGATGAGCGTCAGCATGCCGCCGGAAATGGGCATCGAGTACAGCGACCACGCGCTGTTGACCGGCAGCGCCATGAACAGCCTGTCGCCCGTCTTGGCGGCAAACGCGCCGAATTTGGCCTTGACGCCGCTCTCAGCCTGCACCGTGGGCAGGACGAACGCGCTCAGGCAGAGCGCCATCGCCAGCGCGAGCGCCAGCAGCTTCGTTACACGTTTCATAGGAAACCCTCCCATTTGCATAATCTCAGAAAACGCTATACTACTCTGACGTTATTTTACAGGAAAAGTTGCGCTTCGTCAAGCGAATCGGCGGCCAATGGCACTTTTTTACACCCGAAATCGCCCCTCAGGCCTGAAATCGCCGCGTTTTGAACGAAAATCGCCCGTCCGGGGCGAAGGCTTCGCCCAAATCGCGTCAAGGCGAGAAGGCCTGAAGGCGGGCGGTTTTCGCGCGGCTGAATGCTCCCAAGGATTCGGCCCTGTCCCATCGACGCCGCCGGTTTATCGGCGCTTTCAGATATGCCCGCGCCTCAGAGCACCCAGTGGATGAACCTGAGCGCGTCCATCCAGTCGGCGGCCTCATAGGACACTGTGTAATCGTCTGTCATGAAGCAGCCCGGATAATAGGCCGCGCCGTGCGCGCGCTTGTGATCCCTGAAGTTGATCTCCAGCGAAAAATGATCGGGCATGGGATAGAGATTGGCGCTCAGATCGCTCGCAGCCGCCTTTGCGACCGCCTCGCGGATGCGCTTCACCGCCAGATCGGGATGAATCGAAATCGTGCCGCCGCCCACGCCCTCGAGCACGGGCACGGTCGCCACCCCCGGAATCACCGAAGCGATCCAGTCGCACAGCCCCCTGTCTCCGCACACGCAGGCCACGGGCACGCCCACCATCGAGGCGGTGAGGCAGTTCATCATCAGCTCCGAGCAGATTTCGCCGTTGAGCTTCACAGTGTTGTTCTGGCAGTTCATTGTGTGCGAAAGCGGATTGGTGTTCATGCCCGCGCCCGAATGATAGCCGGTAAACACCGCGCCGGCGAAGCTGCCGTCGACGCCGCTCATCATGCTGTAGGGATGGTTCTCCCAGCCGCGGAAAATGCGCGCTCTCTCGGGCAGCATATCGGGGCGGATGTTGCGCGCGGTATCGTGCGCGTCGCGCACCAGCACGTCGTCCGCGCCCGCGTCGAAGCAGCCCTCGCAGGCGGCGGCCACCTCGCGGCTCATCTGGCGCGCAAAGTAATCGTACAGCGGATGCCCCGGCTCGGTCTCGCTCCAGTCGGCGATGCCGCAGGTGCCCTCGATGTCGGCGGAAATATAGAATTTCTTCATAATTTTCACTCCTGTTCCAGACTGTGTCCTCAGACTGCTAAAAAACCTTGGAAAGCTCGATATGGCCGGAGCCCTCTCGAGCTTATAATCGTGCCCGGCGGCGTGTGCGGGTGGCGCGGGACGATTGAAAGCGGCGGAAAATCTCATTTTCCAGCGCAAAAACCGGCAGA
This sequence comes from uncultured Clostridia bacterium, assembly GCA_934636425.1. Lineage (GTDB taxonomy): Bacteria > Bacillota > Clostridia > Christensenellales > Aristaeellaceae > Firm-10. The sequence goes on along the minus strand of CAKUAV010000033.1, from coordinate 17,702 downwards.
GGCAGCGGCGGGAGCTTGCTCTCCGTCCACCAGCGTGTCAAAAACTCCTTTGACACGCTGTGGACTGTGTCCCGACGTTTTTTCCAGCGCCCGATCGAGCGCCTTCTGTGTGCGTTTCAAAAAAGCAGCCTAAACTTCCCGTCCCCGCGTCGCCTTGCAGGCCGGAAAAGCCGCGCCGAAGCGGACAGGAAATCCCCTCGCGCGCTCAATCGCCCATGTCAGCGGCTTTGCTCCGTCAAAGGAGCGGACGATCGCCCGCCCTAACGGCTCTCTCGCCGGTCAAGAACGTCGATCACTTCCCCGACGAACACGATATGCGGCTGCCAGCCGCCCTGAAAGTCGGGATAGACGGCCGGCGCGGCGGCATACATCGCCTGAATTTCGGGTGCAAGCGCGCCTTTGTCGAACGGATGGGCATAGAGCTTTTTGCAGAGCAGCGTCGTTTCGGCCTCTTCATAGGTCACGCTCTGTCCGAAGGCGATGGGCGCAAGGCCCGCAGCGGCCGCCTTGTCGCCGTCGCGCCCGGAATGCGCGCCCATGTACGCCAGCGCCTCCCGACGTCTTTCGTCATAAAAGCTCACTGTAAAATAATCGCTGTTCTCGAGGAAGCGGCTCGTATGGCGCGCCGGATGAACATAGACCGTCGCAACCGGCCTGCCCCAGAGCGTGCCCAGACTGCCCCAGCTGATCGTGCAGCTGTTGAAGTTTTCCATGGTGCCGGCGGTCACAATCCCCCAGCGCTGCGCAAACAGCTCGAATATCCTGCAATCTTCCGAAAGAAATCCGTTCACCCGAGCACCTCCAGCGCCATGGCGACGTGCATTGCCATGCCGACGGCCAGACACTTTTCGTCGATGTGGAAATCGCGGCTGTGCAGCGGCGGCGCGGGCAGCTCGTCCTCGCGCACGCAGCCTATGTGATAGAACGCGCCGGGCGCTTCGTCGCTGAAGAAGGAAAAATCCTCCGCGCCCATGCTCGGCTCGGCCTTTTCCAGCATATGCTCCGCGCCGAACAGCCGCGCGCCCACCCGATGCACGCGCTCGGCCTCGTTTATGTCGTTGACCAGCGCGTTGTAGCCGGGCTTTATGCGCACCTCGGCGGTGCAGCCCATCGCCTGAGCCACGCCCGAAACGACCTCGTCGATGCGCCGCTTCATCATCGCGCGGATCTCGGCGTTGGCCGTGCGCAGCGTGCCCTTCATCGTCACCTCGTCGCAGATGATGTTGGACGCGCGCCCGCCCTCGATCCTGCCGATGCTCAGAACCGCGCTCGAGAGCGGCGAGAGATTGCGCGACACCAGCGTCTGAAGCGCCGATATGATCTGCGCCGCGCACACGATCGCATCGCGGCCGCTCTCGGGATACGCGCCGTGACCCGACAGGCCGTGAACGATCAGCGTGACGCTGTCGGTCGAGGCGTTCAGCGTCCCTCTGCGCGTCTCCACAGTGCCGACGGGGAGACGCGGCATGACGTGCAGCCCGTAGACGCGATCGACGTGCGGATTTTCCATAACGCCCGCCTTCACCATGCGCTCGGCGCCGCCCTCCGTCTCCTCGGCGGGCTGAAAGAGCAGCTTCACATTGCCGTGCAGCTCGTCCTTCATGCCGCTCAATATCGCCGCCGCGCCCAGCAGTATCGCCATGTGCGCGTCGTGGCCGCAGGCGTGCATCATGCCCGGATGCGTCGAGCGGAACGGGCAGTCTTCCGCCTCCTCGACCGGCAGCGCGTCTATGTCGGCGCGAAACGCCACGGTCTCCCCCGGATGCGCGCCCCGGATCAGCCCGACCGTCCATGTGTTCTCGGTGGTGTACTCTATGCCCAGCTCGTCCAGCGTCTCGGTGATGATACGCTGCGTCTCAAATTCCTGATTGCCCGGCTCGGGCACGCGGTGCAGGCGGCGGCGCAGCGCCACGGCCCACTCAAGCCGCTTCTCAGCCAGTGCCTTGATCTCATGATCGGTCATATCCGTCATCATCCTTCCGTTCCGCGCGCTTCATATGCGCCGGAGAATATCTAAAAAATGAAAGACAAGCTCGCTGCGTTTTTAGGCGCAGCGCTTGCGATCCAGCAGCTTCGGCCGACGCCGCTCCCGAGTGAAGCGCGGAATCCACCGGCGTTTCAGCCGCGCCCCTGCCCCGGAAAGCCATCTGTTCAGCGCCGTCCAATGAGCGTCCCGCGCAGTCCTATCGCGGCTTCATCGCCAAAAAGCCCATCGCACACACGCTGAAACAGCCCTGCCACAGGCCGGATGTTTTCAATATGCGCTCTGAGCGCCCACGCAATCCCGTCCCGACTCCATCGGCGAAAGCCCATCGCTCACACGCAGAAACAATCCTGCCACAGGCTGGATGTTTTCAATATGCGCTCTGAGCGCCCGCGCAATCCCTTCCCGACTCCATCGGCGAAAGCCCATCGCACACACGCAGAAACAGTCCTGCCACAGGCCGGATGTTTTCAATATGCGCTCTGAGCGTCCCGCGCAATCCCATCCAAACTCCATCGGCAAAAGCCCATCGACCGCGCGCTGAAACAGTCCTGCCACAGGCCGGATGTTTTCAATATGCGCTCTGAGCGCCCCGCGCAGTCCTATCGCGGCTTCACCGGCGAAAGCCCGTCGTACACACGCAGAAACAGCCCTGCTCCCGCCGCCACAGGCCGGATGTTTTCAATATGCGCTCTGAGCGCCCCGCGCAATCCCGTCCCGACTCCATCGGCAAAAGCCCATCTCCCGTTCGCTGAATAGCAATCGTCAGGCCGCGCGTTTTCGCCGCTCACATTTCCTGAACGATGTCCACAACCGCGCCGTTCTCGATATACACGCGGGGCACGCGCCGCCCTGTGCGCGCCAGCGATTCGTTGCGGTTGAGATGCGCTGCGGAGGCGTATTCGTCCACGCCGATGCTCCCGCCCAGCAGTATCACCTCGTCGCCCTCCTGCACGCCGGGAATGTCGGTCACGTCGGCCATCATCTGATCCATGCACACCAGCCCGGCCACCGGCGCGCGTCTGCCGCGGATTTCCACCGAGCCGATGCTGTTGAGCCGCGGGAAGCCGTCTATATAGCCCGCCGAAATCGTGGCGATCACGCTGTCGCGGGAGAGCGGATTGTCCTCGTCGTAGCCCAGGCACTCGCCCGCGGGCACCGTGTGCAGCTGCGCCACGCGCGCCTTGACGGTCATTGTCAGCTGACTCTCCTCCGGATGAGCATAGCCGCGCGGATACACGCCGTACAGCCACGCGCCCGTGCGCACCGCGTCCATCTGCTCCTCGGGATAGCGCACCATGCCGATGCTGTCCAGCGCGTGGGTCATGACGCTCATGCCGCGCTTCTCGAGCGCTTCTTTTGCGAAGCGCAGCCGCGCGAACTGACGCTGATCGTTCTCATAGCCGCGCAGCGCCAGATGCGTGAACAGCCCCTCGATCGAAACGACGCCGCTTTTTTCCATCATCTCGGCCACGCCCTCGACCTCTTCGGGCATGAGACCCAGCCGGTGAAGGCCGGTCTCGACCTTGATATGCGCACGCGCCCTCTTCCCCGCGCGCCTTGCCGCCGCAATCACGCGCCCGGCATACGCGCGGGAGAACACAGTCAGCACAATGCCCTGTTCAATCGCCCGATCGAGCTGAGAATCGCCCATCAGCCCCAGCACGAGCACGTCGATATCCAGCCCCAGCGCGTAAAGCTCCTCCGCCTCATTATAGGAAGCGACGGCGAAAAAGCGCTGTCCCTCGCCATAGAGCGTCTCGGCGACCTTTTTCGCGCCCAGCCCGTACGCGTCGGCCTTGAGCACCGCGATCAGCCGCGCCGATGTCAGATGCTTCAGTGCGTTGTGATAGTTTTCCTTCAGGCGCGCAATGTCAACCTCCGCCCAGCAGCGCGCGCGCGCCTCGTCAAGCGTCATCATGATGATTCCTCCAATTAATCCTTTATAAAAGGCCGGCCGCCCGTAACGGCAGCCGGCTTCATGGGCGTTTACTCAGATTATACGCCAGTTTATGAATCCGCGCAAGAGCGTATTTGAAAAGGGGACGCGCTTACTTTAAGAGCATCTCGCGGTATTTCTCCAGCTCCGGCGCATTGCCGCGCACGAAGTGCCCTTCCTCCAGCTCCACCCACTGCGGCTTGTCCACAGAGTAATCGTGCATCGAGGGATCGTAGATTTGAATCTCCTTTTCCTTCTCGCGGCGCGGGTCGGGCATGGGCACGGCGGAGAGCAGCGCGCGCGTGTAGGGGTGCAGCGGATGCCTGAACAGCTTTTCGCAGTCGCTCAGCTCCACCATAACGCCCTTGTGCAGCACTGCGATGCGGTCGCATATAAAGCGCATGACCGACAGATCGTGCGATATGAACAGATACGTCAATCCGCGCTCCTTCTGCAGGCGGCTCATGAGATTGAGCACCTGCGCGCGTATGGACACATCCAGCGCGGAAATCGGCTCGTCGGCGATGATGAACTCCGGCTCCATGACCAGCGCGCGGGCGATGCCTATGCGCTGGCGCTGGCCGCCGGAAAACTCGTGCGGGAAGCGGCTGGCGAACTCGGGCAGCAGACCCACGTCGCGCAGCGCCTGGCTGACCTTCTCCTCGCGCTCGGCGCGGGTGTACTTCACGTCGCCGCCGTACAGCCCCTCGGACACGATATAGTCGACCTTGGCGCGCTCGTTGAGCGAGGCCATGGGATCCTGAAAGATCATCTGTATGCCGCGCGTGACTTTGCGGTCAAGCTCCTTCGAGATGCGGCCGTTGATCTTTTCGCCGTGATAGAGCACATCACCCGCCGATGTCGGATGGATGCGTATGATGGCGCGGCCGATCGTGGTCTTGCCCGAGCCGGACTCGCCCACAACGCCGAACGTCTCGCCCCTGTAAACGTCGAAGCTCACGTCGTCGACGGCCTTGAAGCGGTTGCGGCGCTTGCCGAAGCACACGTCCATATGCCGGACCGACAGTATGACCTCGCGGTTTTCCTTATTCTCCAAAGCCGTTCACTCCTTCCCTGGCCAGCTTCTGAACGGCCTCGGGCGGGTCGATCTTCGGCGCGCGCGGGTCGAGCAGCCATGTCTTTGCCTTATGCGTCGGGCTGACCTCGAAATAGGGCGGCCGCTTGACGAAATCGATCTTCAGCGCGCGCGGATTGCGGGGCGCGAATGCGTCGCCCTTCACCTCGGTGAACAGATTGGGCGGCGTGCCGTGAATGGAGTAAAGATCCTCGCCGCGCACGCCCAGCTGCGGCAGCGACGAAAGCAGCGCCCATGTGTAGGGGTGCTTCGGGTCGTAAAAGACCTCCTCGCAGGTGCCCAGCTCGACGATGTCGCCCGCATACATGACGGCGATGCGGTCGGCCATATTGGCGACCACGCCCAGATCGTGCGTGATATAGACTGTGGTCAGATCGTATTTCGTCTTGAGCGAGCGGATGAGCTTGAGTATCTGCGCCTGAATGGTCACGTCCAGCGCGGTGGTCGGCTCGTCGCATATCAGCAGCTTGGGGCGGCAGGCCACGGCGATGGCGATGACCACGCGCTGGCGCATTCCGCCGGAAAACTCGTGCGGGTACTGCTTTGCGCGCCGCTCGGGATCGCTGATGCCCACGTCGGTGAGCAGCTGTATCATTTCCTTATGCGCTGCCGCGCCGCGCAGGGGTCGGTGCAGCTCTATGGCCTCCAGTATCTGCGCGCCCACGGTCTTGAGCGGGTTGAGGCTGGTCATGGGGTCCTGAAGCACCATGGCGATTTCCTTGCCGCGCACCTTGAGCCACTGGCTCTCGGTCTTGTACTGCGCCAGATCCTCGCCGTTATAGATGATCTGGCCGCTCTCAATCCAGCCGTTCGCATCGAGCAGCCCCATGAACGTCTTGACAAAGACCGATTTGCCGGAGCCGGACTCGCCCACGATGGCGAGGCTTTCGCCCCTGTAGACGTCCAGATCGACGTCGCGTATGGCGTGCAGCTTCTTGCCGCGGAGGTTGAACATCACGTTCAGGCCGCGAACGGAAAGAATCGGCGTGTCCATGATTGTTTCCCCTCCTTACAGATGATTCTTCGGATCGGCCGCGTCCGCGAAGGCGTTGCCGATGATGTAGAACGAAATGGTGATGACCGACAAGACGACCGCCGGAAAGATCAGCTGATAGCGCAGGCTCGCCGAGGTGATCAGCTTGCGGCCCTCGTTGATCAGATTGCCCAGAGACGGCGTGTCGACCGACAGGCCCAGGCCGATGTATGTGATGAACACCTCGCTGCCGATCGCGCCGGGGATGGCCAGCGCCATGCGCAGCATGATGACCGACACCAGATAGGGCAGCAGGTTCTTGATCATGATGCGCACGCTGCCCACGCCCAGGCACCGGGAGGCCAGGTTGTAGTCGCGGTCGCGTATGATGACGATCTGGTTGCGTATGAAGCGCGCCATGCCCAGCCAGCGCGTCAGGCTCATGGCGAATATCAGCGTGCCGATGCCGGGGCGCATGATGTAGGAGATCAGTATCAGTATGATCGTGTTGGGGATGTTGTCCAGCACGTTGTAGATCTCTGTGATGATGCGGTCGAGCGCGCGGACATAGCCCCAGGCGATGCCCACCGCGATGCCGATGAACGCCTCGAAGAACGCCACGACAAAGCCGATCCACAATGACGTTCTCGTGCCGCTCCACACGCGCGCCCACAGATCCTGACCGATGTTGTTCGTGCCGAATATGAAGGCGTGGTCGGAGGGGATGCTGCGCAGCGCCGTCTCGCCCACCGTCACGACGTCGCCGTTTTCAAGCTCCTTTATATTGGAGGATGCGGCGTAGAGCGGAGAGCCGCCGTTGGTGTAGTCGGCAGGCTCGCGATAAACGGAGAGCGGGAAGCTCGATTTGCTCTCGTAGGGCACGGCGGCCGGATCGTCGGGCAGCTTCAGCTTGGTCTGGAAGCTGTTCTGAACATAGCCCTCGCCGCCGTCGTACTCTATGCGGCACCAGTCCTCGCTGTATTCGACGATTGTGAATTTCTCGCGCGCCTTGATCGTGGCGGTCACGTTGGTCACGCGGTACCAGTCGTCGTCCACGCGGCTGCCGATCAGCACCGTGCCGTCCTCGGCGGTCGCCTTGACCGTGCTGAGCGCGGGCGACTGATTGGCCAGTTGTATGCCGGTTGCCGGATCGTTGTTGATCGTGTTGGGGGCATACTGGCCGGGCAGCAGCGGCTGTATGATCGTAAAGGCCAGCAGCAGCGCCAGCACGATCAGCATGGCCACGGCCATTTTGTTGTGCAGAAAGGCGTTGAACGTCGATCTCCAGTAGGAATAGTTGGAATAGCCGCCGCGCTCTGCCGCGCTCGCGTCGTAGACCGCCTCGACGAACAGCTCGTCCTCGACGACTGTCTCGTCGATAGGCGCGCCCTGTACGGCCTGAGTGATGTGCTCCTCCAGCTGCCGCTTTTTGTGTTCAAACAGGCCGGCCATCAGCGCGCACCTTCCTTCTTTACAAAGCTGATTCTGGGATCGATCACCGCCATGAGCAGATCGCCCAGCAGCAGCCCCACGATGCCTATGCACGAATAGATCATGACCAGCGCCTGAACCATCGGGTTGTCCTGACGGCCGATGACGTCCACCAGCAGTCCGCCCATGCCCGGCACGGAATACAGAGACTCGATATAGATCGAGCCGCAGATTGTGTAGAGTATCGAGGCGGGGATATACTGTATCATCGGAACGAACGCATTGCGGAATACGTGTTTCATCATGATTTTGCGCCGCGGCACGCCCTTTGAGACCGCCAGACGGACGTAGTCCTTGTTCATCTCGTCCACCATATAGCGCCTCAGCCACATGGCGTAGCTCGCCGCGCCGCCCAGAGACATCGAGAACACCGGCAGTATCCATGTGACCCAGTTGTTCCGGTCAAAGAGCATGGAGATGTTCAGCCACTCCGTGCCGTACATCTGGATGAATATATAGTACACAGCCGCAGGAACCGCGTTGATAAAGACGATGAACGCCGTGCCGAATTTGTCCCAGAAGCCGCTGCGGCTGCGCGCCATGGCCGCGCCCAGCGGCACGCCCATGAGCAACGAAAGCGCCATGCTCATCAGGCCCATATATATGGAAATGGGCGCCTTCTGCGCGATTATGGCCGTGATGGGCGTGCCCGCGCTGTAGCGCGAGGATGTGCCCAGATCGCCGTGCAGCAGCTTGACGAAGAAGTTCTTCAGCTGAACGTGAATGGGCTGCGTCAGCCCCAGCTGCGCCAGTTTGGCGTTGACCTGCGTTTCGTCCAGCTTGTCGAAATTGTCAAAATAGCCCTCTATGGGCATCTGCCGCAGCAGCACGAATACGACCACGATGATGATGCACAGCGTGATCACAGAGGAGGCCAGCCGTTTGAGCGAATATTTGAGCACCTTGTCCTCACAACCTTCCGGGACGTTTTTTCTTCAGCCGGCGTCGGGCGGCCGGGCGGCTTTTCTTCCGCGCGGGCGGCCGACGTCGATCAGGCTGCATAATTGTATACAAGTATTATAGGCGATCGCGGGGACGGCGAACAACCGCCCCCGCGAAAGAATAAGTTGATTTGACGTGAAGTTGGCGGATTATCCGATCACTTGGCGGCCAGTTCGGCGCGCTTCTCGAGCCACTCGTCATAAGCATCGTAGTATTCGTCGGTGCTCATGGGCTTCTCCAGCAGATGCTGGCCCTTGTAGCGGCAGGTGGCCAGGCCGGTCGCCGCAAACTGACCTTCGAACGAATTCAGGCGGGAGGCCGTGTAGCCGCCGGTGTTGGAGCCGTAGGGAATGGTCAGCGCGTGATTGATCAGATAGGCCTCGGCCTTGGCATAGGCCAGATAGCGCGCCTCCATGTCGGAGCCGGACATCTCGCGGGCCGCGTCGGTGAGGTTGTAGTAGGTCATTTCGCCGTTGTCGTCATACAGGCTTTCCTGAGTCGCCTTGACCAGGAAGCCGTAGTTGTCGGTGCGGCGGAAGGGCTCGCAGGTGTTGATCGGGTCGGCGAAATCCAGACCCCAGTTGCACTTCATGAAGGCGTACTTGCCGGAGCGGCGGATCTCCTTGAGGAAGCCGGAGGACGGGCCGGGCTCGACGACGACGTCGATGTAGTCGCTGCCCAGCAGACCCTCGAGCTGCTGCTCAATGACCTGGCACTCCTCAGCCCAGGAGGAATCGGAGGGGTTGTAGCACATGAGCACCTTGACCGGCAGCGTCGCGCCGGCCGCGGTCAGCTCGGCGATGGCCGCGTCGCGGTATTCCTTGGCCTTCTCCTCGTTGAACTCGACCTTCGCATCGGCCAGATCGCCCATTTCGGTGTAATCCTTGCCGTCGTAGACCACGATGTCGGCCGGCGTGACGGTATCCCAGATCAGATCCTCGGGATTGTCCGGCTCGATGACGGTCTTGGCCTTCACGCGGTCAAGGCCGGCCATGATGGACTGGCGGAAGTTCTCGTTGTTGACGGCGATCTTCCAGTTTTCCGGCTCATAGGCCGCGTCGAACTGGGGATCAAAGTTGAAGCAGAAGAAATAGGAATACTGACCCACCTGACGGACGGGGTGAATGAGATCGGCCGTCTTTTCGTCGGCGAGCCACTCGGCCGCGATGGTGGACGTAATGTCCGCAGAGTCGATCTCGCCGCGCAGATACAGCTCGGGAGACAGCGTGGAAGCTTCCTTATTATAGGTCTGCTCCAGCTTGGTCAGATAGACGTGCTCGGCGTCCCAGTAGCTCTCGTTCCTGGTGAACACGCGCTTCTCCTGGGGCTTGAACTCGCTGAGGATATACGCGCCGCAGTAGAGCACAGTGTCGTTGCTGGTGGCCAGGCCGAACTGATCGCCCTTCTCCTCCAGGAACTTGGCGTTCACGGGCATATAGCAGACATAGTCGAGCATGGAGAGGAAATAGGGGCAGGGCTCGCTGGTGGTATAGGCGATGGTCTTCTCATCGATGGCCTTCACGCCCACATTCTCCCAGTCGAAGGGTTCGGGCGCTTCCTCGCCCTCCTCGGGGGTGGAGGTGCTTTCGAAGTACTCCTCGGCGCCCGCGATGTAGTCGGTCAGTATCCATGCCGTGGCCGACGCGTTCTGCGCGTTGAGGATGTATTTGGCGGAGGTCACAAAGTCCTCAGCCGTCACATCGGCGTAGTACTCGCCGCCGGCAGTTACCCAGGTAATGCCGTCGCGCAGATGGAACGTCCACGTCAGGCCGTCCTCGCTCTGCTCCCATTTCTCGGCCAGGCAGGGCACGATCTGGCCGTAGGCGTCGTGCTCAACCAGTGTGTCGACGATGTTGGCCGACACGGAAAATTCGTTGGCGGTCGCCGTGGTCAGATAGTTGAGAGAGCCGATTTCGCCGCTGTAGAGCGTCTTGTAGACGGAATCAGCGCCCTCTGCGAAGACCGGGACGGCCGACAGAACGAGCAGTATGCTCATGAGCAGCGCAGCAATCTTCTTCTTCATAGGTGTAACCTCCTTTTTCAGACCACCGATTTTATACTCGGTGTTTGTGAATTAAGATACCACACAATGCCCTCCTTTGCAATATCAAGTATGTAAAAAATTCATTTTCGACGGCAAATTTCGAGATATTTGCGCCGTTTTCCAACAAAGAACAGGCGTATTATTCATTTTTCCCGAACAATCCGGTGTACTTATACGCGCACGAGCACAGCGCGCGGCGCTTTGCCGTCCTCGAAAGACGGATTGAGCGCCCTGAGCGTCTCCTGCGCCACGCGGTATCTTTTGCCGATCTCCCACAGCCCCTCTCCCTTCTCCGGCCAGTAAAGCCCCACGCCCCGCTTCCTGGGCGCGCCCTCCTCCAGCTGCGCGCCGGTGGTCAGCACGGCCTCCTCGCCGCGCCATGCCGCGCCGCTCGCCGTGAGCGTGCATTTGAGCTCCATGCGGTCGCTCATCAGCGCGGCGGCTTCCGCGTCGGACGCGTCGATGCGCACGTCCGCATCGTCGCCCAGCCGCCGGCCGAGCTTTATGTCGAAGGGCAGTTCTCCCCGCGCGCCCTGCAGCCGCTCGCTGCCCGAGGGCATATAGAGCACCGTGGCCTCCAGGAGTCCCCGCATATGCGCGCCGTCCTCCTCGTCGACGATTTCGCTCACAACGGGGCGCACGCGCGCGGCCAGCGCCGTTCCCGCGCCGGGTGCGTTTTCGTCCAGCAGCAGCGTGCCGCGGAAGGGAACGCTCGCCTGCACAGCCTCCGCCGCGCCGCACAGCGACAGCCCTTCCCGCGCGAGCGAAAGCGCGCCGTCGCCGGCGATGTACGCGTCCGAAACCACATCCAGCGCCGTTCCCGCGTTCATGCGCACGCTGAGCAGCAGCTCGCACTGCATTTTGAGCGCGGCCTCGCCGTCCTGCGCGCCCTCCTCCACCTCGACCGAGAGCGCGCTCACATCGGCCAGCGCCTCCGCCTCGCCCTCGATCCAGTCGGGCATGCCGATCAGCGCCTCAAACGGCAGGCGGTAGCGCACCAGCGCCACGGGACGGCCGGATACGCTGCTGGCCACCAGCGATTCGATCTGAACGCCTCCGCTCAGCCGCACGCCGCCCAGATCGCGCTCGACGCTCTCCACGCGCGGCGAAGCCCACTGCATGAGCACAACGCGCGCGTGCAGCGCCGTGGGGAGCGACACGCTGTCGCTCAGCGTGACCGGCTCGCTGTTTTCGGCGCTGGTTTTGCCCGTCTCTATGCGCTGGAGCTTCACTTCAACCGGCGCATCGCCCTCAAAGCCGGTCACGGCCTCCACCTGCGTCAGGCTGCGCACCCGCACGCTGACCGTCACGGCGACGCGGAACACCATATGGCCGTTGTCATAGGCCGCCTCGACATGATCGGTGGCCGCGCGCGCCCGCACGGCCATGCCCGGCTCCACGCCCTCGATGTCAACCGACTGCTCGAACGACGCTCTGGCCGTCAGCGCGCGCAGACTGTTCTCCTCGCCCAGCCGATAGGCGGCCTGACACTGCACCAGACCGCTCACCAGCACGCGGCCGGACTGCGCCTCGACCTCCTTGACGGCGGCGAAGGCGTCCTCCATGGCCACCTCGACCGATTCCCGCCCCGCGCCCGGCACGGGCGCCTCCGCCTGAACGGGCAGCTGGAACACGGCGCTCCCCACCAGCCTCTCCACCTCAATGTTCTTTTTGACGCACTCAAACGACATGATGATCCTCCTCCCGGGGCGAACGCCCCCATCGCTTCGATAGATATGCCGCCGCGCGCGCATTTTTGCATACGTCCGCCCCGTCTGTCTGAAGCGCATGACGGTTTACGCGCAATATTTACGATTCCCTCGCCCGAATTTTGTTGACTTGCCGATGGAAGATGCTATAATAGCATCTATACACAGCCGACATGGATATATTAGAAGGGGGATATGATTCATGATGGGTAAGATCCGCGAGGGACTGACATTTGACGACGTGCTGCTGGTTCCTCAAAAGAGCGACGTGATTCCGCGCAACGTGAAGCTCGAAACCGCGCTCACGCCCGATATTCATCTCAATATTCCGCTGATGAGCGCCGCCATGGACACCGTCACCGATTCGCGCATGGCCATCGCGCTGGCCCGCGAGGGCGGTCTGGGCATCATCCACAAGAACATGACCATCGAAGAGCAGGCCGCGCAGGTCGATCAGGTCAAGCGCAGCGAGAACGGCGTCATCACCGACCCTTTCTTCCTTTCGCCTGAAAACCTCGTGTCCGACGCGCTCGCGCTGATGGCTCGCTATCGCATCTCCGGCGTGCCGATCACCCGCACCGGCCGCCTGGTTGGCATACTCACCAACCGCGATCTGCGCTTCATCACCGATTTCAATCAGCCCATCTCCAACGTCATGACCAGCGAAAATCTGGTCACCGCGCCCGTGGGCACCACGCTGGAGGAGGCCAAGTCCATACTGGCCAAACACCGCATTGAAAAGCTCCCGCTGGTCGACGAAAACTATATGCTGCGCGGGCTGATCACCATCAAGGACATCGAAAAGACCATCAAGTATCCCTGCGCCGCCAAGGACAAAAACGGCCGTCTGCTGTGCGGCGCGGCCGTCGGCGTAACCAAGGACACGCTCGATCGCGTCGGCGCGCTGGTGGACGCCAAGGTCGACGTCATCACGCTGGACACCGCCCACGGCCATTCCGCCGGCGTGATCGACAGCGTGCGCATGGTCAAGAACGCCTTCCCGGATCTGCCCATCATCGCGGGCAACGTCGCCACCGCCGCCGCCACCGCCGATCTGTTCGAGGCGGGCGCGGACGTGGTCAAGGTCGGCATAGGCCCCGGCTCCATCTGCACCACGCGCGTGGTCTCCGGCATCGGCGTGCCCCAGTTCACCGCCATATGCGACTGCGCCGAGGCCGCTGAAAAGTATGGCCGCGCCATCATCGCCGACGGCGGCATCAAGTATTCCGGCGATCTGACCAAGGCCATCGGCGCGGGCGCGTCCGCGGTCATGGTCGGCAGCCTGCTGGCCGGCGTGGAGGAAAGCCCCGGAGAAATCGAAATCTATCAGGGCCGTTCCTTCAAGGTCTATCGCGGCATGGGCTCCCTCGCCGCCATGGAGAAGGGCAGCAAGGATCGCTATTTCCAGGAGGGCGCGAAGAAGCTGGTGCCCGAGGGCGTTGAAGGCCGCGTGCCCTACAAGGGAACGCTGTCCGACACCGTGTTCCAGCTGATGGGCGGCCTCAGATCCGGCATGGGCTACTGCGGCGCGCACACCATCTCCGAGCTGCACGAGAAGGCCGAGTTCATCCGCATCACAAACGCCGGCCTGCTCGAGAGCCATCCGCACGACATCACCATCACCAAGGAAGCCCCCAACTACACCACGCGCTAAATCACATATACAAAGATCCGGAAAGCGCAATGCCCTCCGGATCTTTGACTGTCTGAAACCTCTCTCGAATTTCCGATCATGCCCCGCTGCGGGTGCAGAGTGATTTTTGCGCAAAACCGGAGAGGGCGGCAAAGCTGCCGGCGGGGGCGCCTGTATCCTCAGCCAGCAGCTTTTCAAAAAAAAGCAGAGCAGCAGCCGTCAACGCCGCCTGACGAAAGATTTGAGGCAGCGCCCTAAACCTTTCGCCGCATCGCTTTGGCTGTGAACCGCACGGCGCTGCTTTCACGCGTCGGCTAATCGTTTTTTTGACAGACTGATCCGGAGAGCGCAATGCCCTCCGGATCTCTTTTTGTCCGACCGTCCCGCGGATCAGCCCTTGATGCCGCCCAGCGAAAAGCCGGTCATGATGTGCTTCTGGAATATCGCAAAGAGTATAATCGGCGGAATGATCGCAAATGTCATGGCGATCATCTTCTTGTCGATGCTGTAGTTCGTGCCCATGCGGTAGAGCTTGACCATGACGGTAAACAGCTTCTTGTCGGTGAGCGTGAGATACGGCCAGAGGAAATCAGACCACACGCCGTTGAGCGTGAAGAGCGTGATGACCATTATGACCGGCTTGCTCAGCGGCACGACGATGCGGAAGAATATCATCAGATCGGTGCAGCCGTCAATGCGCGCCGCCTCGATGTACTCCTTGGAAATGCTGTCGAAGAAGCTCTTAAACACGATGACGTAATAGGCGCTCGCGCCGCGCATCAGCCAGAGCGGTATGAACGAGTTGAGCATCTTCACGTTGATGATGTGCTTGTAGAGCGGCACAAGGCCGACCGTGTTGGGCAGCATCATCGTCCAGAGCATCAGCGAGAACACCAGCACCGTGCCGGCCGGCTTGAGTCTGGAGAGCACATAGCCCATCAGCCCGTTGAACACAATGGCGCAGACGACCGAGCCGATCGCCACCCAGAGCGTGTTGAGATAGGATGATGTAAAGTTCATCATGTTCCACGTCTCAACCAGCTTTTCGGGATGGAAGGAATGCGGAATGATCGTCGGCGGAATGCTCAAAAACTCCTTTATGTCCTTCAGGCTGGAAACCATGACCCACAGCGGCGGGAACACGCATATGACCGAGCAGAGCACCATAATTATGATGATCAGCGCATAGCCGATTTTGACCGAGGGGCGCTTGAGATCGGTAAAGACGATCGCGCCGCTGTTTTTATTGGAAAGTTTTGACATGACGACGCCTCCTTACGCTTTCTCGAGATGCTTCTGCACGCGGAAATAGACCATGACCAGCGCCAGTATGATGATGAACGTAATGCTGCTCACGGCCATGGAATGGCCCGCCTTCATGTAGGTGAAGCCGTACTGATAGCCCAGCAGCAGCAGCGACATGGACGCGTTGTTCGGCCCGCCGCTGGTCATCATCATCGGCTCATACATGACCTGGAACACGCCGATGATCTGCATGATAAACATAAGCGATATGATGGGATAAATCGAGGGCAGCGTGATATGGAATATGCGCTTGAATATGCCCGCGCCGTCCATGATCGCCGCCTCGTACAATTCCTGATTGACGCCCTGCAGGCTGGCCAGATACATGATCGCCGTGCCGCCGAAGCCCTTCCAGGTCATCGTCATGACGATCAGCGGTATGGTCAGCTTGGGGTCCTGGAGCATCTGGGACATGGGCAGCCCGACGCTCTTCAAAAACGAATTGACCAGCCCGCCCGCGCCCGGGTCGAGCAGGAACGTCCACATCAGCGCCACGGCAACGCCGGGCACCATGCTGGGGAAATAGATCGATACGCGCATGACGCTGCCGCCATGAACGACCTCGTTGATCATGATTGCCACGATAATCGGCAGGCAGAAGCCCAATATCAGCGACCAGCCCAGATATTTGAAGCAGTTGACAAACGCGGCCACAAACGCGCGGTCGGCGATGACCTCGCGATAGTTTGCAAAGCCTATGAACTTGACAATATCATAGCCCTTCGTGCGGAAGAACGAGAGCACCAGACCCTCTATCAGGGGCATCCACGCAAAGAATACGAACAGCGCGAGCGTGGGGATCATCAGACACCACGCCATCCAGTCACGGCGAATGATGTATTTGAGCGAAGAGCCGCGTTTCCCGGCGGCCTTCAGAGATTTTGCTCCTGTCTGAGCCATTTCATTCCCTTCCTTTATGAAACAGGGACGCGCAGCCTGAGCCATCCTGAGAATGACCTGGCCGCGCGTCCCTGCCGGTGTTGTGCGGCGTCAGAGCAGAGCCTGGCGGCAAACGCCGTCATGCCGCTCTTTGGCGCTTACTTCAGCGTGTCGTTGTAGGGATCGAGGTACTGGGACTGGAAGTCGGCGTTAACGCTGTCCAGCAGAGCCTGCACATCGGCGTTCTCGTTGGTGAACACTTCCTGAATGACGCTGTCCAGCATGGCGTAGAGCGCCTGAACCTCGACGGGCTCCTCGGGATGCAGATCCTTCGAGCCGTTCGCCATGTAGTCGGTCATCTTGGTGGGATCGATGTTCTGATACTTCTCGTTGATGGCGACTTCGGCCTCGCGCTTGTCGCCGCCCACCCACACGGACATGTTCAGGTTGGAAACGACGTTGCCGTCGGCCAGCTTCGCCTTGACGTTCTCTTCCATGGCGGTCTTCACATCGTCGGTGCACTCGGGCGTGTAGCCGGTCACAGCCAGCCACTTGAACGCAGCGTCAACCTCTTCGGGCGTCGCGTCGGGGTTGAACATATTGGCGGAACCGCCGGTCAGCACGGCATGGCTGCCGTTGGGGCCGGAGGGAATGGAGAACTCGCCCAGATTGGTCGCGGCGATGCCGTAGGTGCGGCACATATTGCCGAACACGTCGGGCGGGGTGATCATCATGCCCAGCTGATCGACGCTCATCCACTGCATGCCCTCGGTACGGCTGGCGATCAGCGTGTCGGGCAGAACGTTGTACTTCCAGCGCAGATCCTTCAGATACTGCATGGCGGCAACAGCGCCCTCGGAATTGACCGCGGCGGTGTAGGTGCCGTCCTCAGCCATAACTTCCAAATTGGCCGCGCCGAAGCACCACGCCAGATTGGTGAACATCCAGCCGCCCATGTTGTCCTTGGAGTAGAACTGGAAGCCGGGCACGCCGCTGGTTTCCTTGATCTTGGCGGCAAACTCAGCCAGCTCTTCCCAGGTGGCGGGGATCTTGGCGGTGCCGTCCTCGTTGATCAGGCCGGCCTTCTCGAACAGCGCCACGTTGTAGGCGATGCCGTTGGCATAGTAGGCGGTCGGCAGACCGTAGTAGCGGCCGTCCTTCTCGACCAGCTTGAGCGCGTCGGGCGAGAGGAACTTGTCGTAGCCGTACTGCGCCATGGTGTCGGTGATGTCGCCGGCATAGCCGTTGTCGATCAGCTTCTGGCACTCGGTAAAGTGCACGCCGTAGAATGTGGGCAGCTGTCCGCTGGCGGCCAGGGGCAGATAGGTCTGCAGATCGAACGTATAGCTGTCCTGAATGACGGTGATGTTGGGATAAAGCTCGTTCATCTTCTCCAGATAGCCGGCATAGGCGGCGTAGGAGACGGGATCGGTGGCTTCCTCCGGCCAGCCGCCGACGCGGATGGTCACCTCGGCCTCGTCGGCCGACGCGAGCGGCATGACGCACAGCGCCATGATCACGGCGATTGCCAGAGCCAGGAAACGTTTCTTCATTTGGATTCCAACTCCTCTCTTAACTTGTTATCCCCATTCGGATAACCTCTTAGTTATCATAACCCATACCCCCCCCATTGTCAATACCCTATTGAATAAAAATTTAAGTTTCTTTAAGATGACATATTCCAGGAAATGCAATTCATGCCGTTCA
>CAKUAV010000032.1 GCA_934636425.1 uncultured Clostridia bacterium | reverse complement strand
GCATATGCTGCGCCAGCCTGCGGATGGGGTTTGTGGCGTAGCGCGAAATCAGCAGAACCAGCACGAAGCCCGCGGCCAGCAGCGCCGGCGTCATGGCGAAGACAATGCGCAGCGAGCCCATTGTCAGCGCGCGGATCTTTTCATAGGGCAGCAGCGTGACCAGCGTCAGCCCCGACTGAAGGCCGCTCTTCCAGACATAGCAGGATTCGCCGTCGAACGTCACGCGGTTCTCGGCCTTGCCCGGCACGGAGAGCGCGTTCCAGTCGCCCTCGGCATAGGTGGGATCGCTGCTGTGGAGGATATGGCCGGCGGAATCGAGCAGCAGCAGCGTGGATTCGCCCAGCCGCCCGTCGGCCACGTCGCTGTCGAACCAGTCCGCGTCGAAGGAGACGACGATCGAGCCGATGTTGTAGTGGCTGATGCGGTAGTCGGGGCTCTTTGCCACGTCGACTCTGAGCGCGCGCACGACGCTGAGCGAATTGGGCTTGGACTCCAGCGTGAACCAGTAGTCCTGTCCGGGGTTTTCCTGCACATGGCGATACCAGTCCTCGTTTTCAAAGGGCGCGGGCAGCGTGATGTGTATGGACGGCGTGAGCGTATTCTGCCGGAAGAGGAGCAGGGGGTACTGGGACATGATCTTGGAGAGCGGCATGCTCTCGTCGACGATCAGATAGGCCTCGTAGGAGGGCACAATGCTGCCGAACGTCATGTCCAGATTGCTCTTGAGCATGTCCTTCATGCGCACATAGCTGTGCCAGGCGGAGGGGAGATCGCCGTCATAGCCGAGCAGCGTGTCGAGAAACGCGCCGTTGCCGTCGGTGATCAGGTTCATGTACAGATCAAGGCGCGTCAGAAGATCGTTTATGGTCTGCGCCTTGGCGGAAACGGTCTGGCTGTAGGAGGCCAGGAGCGAATTTTCAACGTTGTTGTGGAAATAGGAGAACAGCGTGACCGACAGCGCGACGATCAGCAGGAGCGCCGCCGCGTAGAACAGCACGCCGAAGCGCGCGGCCAGGCTGTAGCGCTTCTTTTCGCGTCTCTTCATGGTGGATCAGCCTTTCATGGCGGGCGCGTTGATCGCCCGGTAGTCGCTGGGGGAGAGCGTAAAGCGCTTTTTGAACGCGCGCGCGAAATAGCTGGCGCTCTGATAGCCGCACTGCGCGGTGACTTCACTCACGGACAGCTGCGTCTCGATCAGCAGCCGCGCCGCATGGGCGATGCGCTTTTCGCCGATATAGGCGGCCAGCGTCTCATGATAGGCCTGATTGAACAGCCGGGCGAGGTAGTCCGCGGAATAGTTGAAGTGCGCCGCGACGGAGGAGGCGGTGAGCGACGGATCGCAGAAGCGCTCGTCGATGTAGGCGGCGGCCTGCGCGGCCAGCGCGCCCCAATAGCTCGGCCGGGCGTCCGCGCCGGCGCGCAGCAGTTGGAAATAGCGCTCGCTGACCAGAAAGATCATGTCCATCTTGAACTTCAGCCCCTCGAGCCGCTGGAAGGCGCCGGCGCGCTCGGCGGCGCAGTCGACCTCCGGGCGGCTCTCTGCGAGGTGATCGTAGAGCAGATTGAGCAGCCGGCAGACCACATTGCGGATCTGGGCGATGTCCAGATTGAAGGCGATCACATCGTCGGTCAGGCGCTGAAAGAGCGATTCGAAAAAGGCGGCGTCGGAGGCGGAGAGCGCGCGGCGTATGCTCTGCTCCGTGGCGCTGTCGTGGAGCAGGCGCATATACCAGGCGGTCTTTTCGCGCTGAACGCTGAGATCGTGAAGGAGCGATGTGATGTAGTCGATCTTGCCGCGGTTGATCGGCTTGAGTATATAGTCGCGCGCGTGGTATTGCAGCGCCACCTGCGCCGTGCTGAAGTCCTCGTAGGCGCTGAGGAATATGAAGACCACGTCGGACATGGTTTCATAGATGCGGCGGCAGAGCGCCGTGCCGTCCATGACCGGCATGACGATGTCGCAGATGATGAGATCGGGCGACTGCTCGACGGCCAGATTGTAGCCCTCCTGCCCGTTGGAAGCCGAGGCGATCAGCGCGCAGCCGATCTCCTGCCACGGTATGAGCTGAGAGAGACATTCTATGACGCTCTTGTCGTCGTCGACAATCATGACCTTGAGCATGGCTGTTTCCTCCAGATACAAAAATCCACAAATACAGTATAGCATTCATCGGGCGCTTTGTCCATACAGGCGGCGCAAAAAAGCGCATTATATATAAGGTAGAGACTGCCGACAAAACGCCTCCCGGCGCCCGGCGGAGCGACAAATTCTCCGCGGATTTTGAAAAACGGAGGAAAACGGAGAAAAATGGAGATTTCGATCAAAAGAGTGACAATAAAGCCAAATTCAAAATATGATCAAAAATGACGCGGACTGATCGGAAAAACCGGCGTTGCCGCGCCTTCAAAATATTGGTATGATACAGTCGGTCGGAAAAACACGGCCTGTACCGGGTGGAAAAAGGAGGTCTTCGATGGATATTATCAAAAGACTGGCCGGTATGCTCAAGCCCTATCGCAAGGTGGTTGCAGCGGCGCTTGGACTTCAGCTGCTGGTCATCCTCAGCCGAATGCTGACGCCCTTTATCACGAGGGACATTGTCAACGACGTTATTCCCACGCAGAATCTGGTCAAGCTGGGGCCGCTGTGCGTCGAGCTGCTGGCGCTGGTGATTATGCGCGCGGTATCGACCTATGTCCGCTCGCTGATGCTGGAGCGCGTTTCGCAGAACGTGACATAC
This sequence comes from uncultured Clostridia bacterium, assembly GCA_934636425.1. Taxonomy (GTDB): domain Bacteria; phylum Bacillota; class Clostridia; order Christensenellales; family Aristaeellaceae; genus Firm-10. Next base: position 18,808 of record CAKUAV010000032.1, on the reverse strand, counting down.
GATCTGCGCACGGGGCTGTACAGGCATCTTCAGGAGCTGCCCTATACGTTTTACGATCATCATCGCATCGGTGAGATCATGTCCCGCATGACCGGCGATATCGAAGGCGTGCGCAACCTGATTTCGTCGGGGCTGATCACCGTGTTCGACAATGCGCTCAACTTTGTCGGCGCGCTGATCTTCATGAGCATCATGAGCTGGAAGCTGATGCTGGCGCTGCTCATATTCGCGCCGCTGGTGGCGCTGACGGCCTGGCAGTTCAACAAGCGCATTCGCCCGGCGTTCGTCAACATCCGCGAGCAGAACGCCGTTCTGAACACGACGACTCAGGAGAACCTTGCCGGCGTGCGCGTGGTCAAGGCGTTCACCCGCGAGGACTATGAATCCGAGCGCTTCAAGACCGAAAACCAGAAGCTGCTGGGGATGAACCTCGAGGCCACCCGCATCTGGTCGATATTCGTGCCGCTGATGGAGCTGCTCAGCAGCCTGTGCACGCCCGTCATGCTGCTGGTGGGCGGCGTGCTGCTTGTGAATCATCAGATCGACATCGGCACGCTGGTGGCGGTCAACGGCTATGTGTGGCTGATCATCAACCCCATGCGCGCGCTGTCGGGCATCATCAACATGGTGGTGCAGGCCATCACATCGGCCGAGAAGCTGTTCTACTATCAGGATTTCGGCTCGGTCATCCGCGAAAAGGCCGACGCGAAGGAGCCCGAGAAGTTCGAGGGCCATGTCGAGTTCGACCATGTGACGTTCAGCTACGGCGGAGCGGATGTGCTGCGCGACATCACATTCGAGGCCAAGCCCGGCCAGACAATCGCCGTCATGGGCGCGACCGGCACGGGCAAATCCTCGCTGGTCAGCCTGATCGGCCGCTTTTACGACGTCAAAAAGGGCAGCGTGAGGGTGGACGGCATAGACGTGCGCGATCAGAAGCTCAAGCCGCTGCGCCGCTCCATGGGCTATGTCATGCAGGAGACGTTCCTCTTCTCCGACACGCTGACCGACAACATACGCTTCGGCCGGCCGGAGGCCTCTCAGGAGCAGGTCGAGCGGGCGGCGCGCGTGGCGCAGGCGGACGAGTTCATCCGCAAGATGCCCGACGGCTATGAGACGATCGTCGGCGAGCGCGGCATGGGTCTCTCCGGCGGCCAGAAGCAGCGCGTGGCCATTGCGCGCGCTGTGCTCAACGATCCCTCGATACTCATCATGGACGACTCCACATCGGCCGTCGACATGGAGACGGAATACCTCATACAGCAGGATCTCAAGGAAGTGCTCAAAAACCGCACGACGTTCATCATCGCGCACCGCATTTCCTCGGTCAAGAACGCCGACATGATCCTCGTGCTCGATCACGAGGGACGCATCGCCGAGCGCGGCACGCACCAGCAGCTGCTCGATATGAAGGGCATCTACTACGGCATGGTGCAGGATCAGTACCGTGATTTCGACCAGTTTGCGAAGGGAAAGGCGGGTGAGGCCTGATGGCGAAGGTACTTAGACAGATTGACGACGAAGCCATTGAAAGACCGTTTAACAAAGGCCAGTTCTTCCGCCTGCTGGGCTACATGAAGCCCTACAAGGGGCGCGTGGCCGTCGCGCTGTGTCTGATGGTGCTCACGACGCTCTGCTCGCTGGGACAGACGTGGCTGCTGAGCCGCGCCATAGGCGTGCTGCAGGCCGAAACGCCGCGGATACCGTGGCTGCTGGTGGGCGGCATGGTGCTCATGGCGGCGACAATCGCCGTCTGCACGCGCTACCGCGTCCGCCTGATGGACTTTTCCGGCCGCCGCGCGCTGGCGACCCTCCGTCAGGATCTGTTCGATCACATACAGACGCTGTCCTTCTCGTTCTTTGACACCCGAAGCGCCGGCAAGATACTCGTGCGCGTCATAAACGACGTCAATGCGCTCAACGATCTGTTCACCAACGGCATTGTGAACGTGCTGATCGAGTGCTTTACGCTGGTGCTGCTGTTGGTCATCATGTTCGTGGTCAACTGGAAGCTGACGCTCATCTCCATGTGCATCATGCCGCTTTTGATGTTCATCATGTTCCGCCTCAAGCGGCAGATGAGAAAGCGCTGGCAGATCGTGCGCATGAAGACCTCCAACATGAACGGCTATCTGCACGAGTCGCTGGCCGGAATGCGCGTCACCGAGGCATTTGTCCGCGAGGATGAAAACCAGGAGACGTTTGAAAACGTCGGCGACGATATCCGCACATCCTGGATGCGCGCCATTCACATCAACAACGCATTCTGGCCGGCGCTGGATTTCACCGGCACGATCGGCACTGTGCTGGTGTACTACTTCGGCGTGAAGTTCATGGGCGCGGAGGTGCATCCGCTCACGCTGGCCAACCTGCTGCTCATGATGTGGTATCTGGGCCGCTTCTGGGAGCCGCTCAACGCGCTCTCGAACTTCTACAACTCCGTCCTGTCGGCCATGGCCTCCATGGAGCGCATATTCGAAATCATGGATACGCCCAGCGACATTCAGGACAAGGAAGGCGCGAAGGATCTGCCGCCGATCACCGGCCGCGTGACGTTCGACGACGTGACGTTCGCCTACGATCCCGAGAAGGTCATACTCAAGAACGTCTCCTTTGAGGTCAAGCCCGGCCAGACCATCGCACTCGTCGGCCCGACCGGCGCGGGCAAGTCCACCGTGGTCAACCTCATCAGCCGCTTCTACGACGTGAACGGCGGCGCGGTCAGGATCGACGATCACGACGTGCGCGACGTGAAGCTGCGCTCTCTGCGCAAGCAGATGTCGGTCATGATGCAGGACAGCTTCATATTCTCCGGCACGATCATGGACAACATACGCTACGGCAAGCTGGACGCGACCGACGAGGAGGTCATGGAGGCCGCAAAGGCGGTTCACGCGCACGATTTCATCATGGAGATGCCCAAGGGCTATATGACCGAGGTCAGCGAGCGCGGCTCGTCTCTGTCGGTCGGCCAGCGCCAGCTCATCTCCTTTGCGCGCGCGCTGCTCAACGACCCCACGATACTGATACTGGACGAGGCCACATCCTCCATAGACACGCACACCGAGATACTCATCCAGAAGGCGCTGGACGTGCTGCTGCGCGGCCGCACGAGCTTCGTCATCGCGCACAGGCTTTCGACCATACGCAACGCCGACTGCATCATGGTCATTCAGGACGGCCATATCGCCGAGGCCGGCACGCACGACGAGCTGATCAAGATCAAGGGCGGGCACTACAGAGAGCTGTGCGACGCGCAGTATCGTTTCCTGCTCGAGGACAAGTAAGGCAATTTGATTCGCCTGCTCGGTTACATATCGACAGCAAAAGCTCTGCTCCCATTTTGAGGAGCAGGGCTTTTCTATATTGGACGGCGCGCCGCAAAAACAACAAAAAAGCGCATTTTAACATTTCTAATTATAGACTTTAACTAAAATCGGGGGGGGGGTAGAACGGAATAAACAGGCAACGATATGGATGAAAGTGTAAATCTGGGACTATCGTTATAGTTTTTGGCACTATTTTTATAGTTTTCTGAATTAAAATGGTGTATGATATAGAATGTAGATAATAGAGAACGCGTTACGGCAATGTTGTGATTGTGCGTTCTCTAAGCACGAAAGGAAGTCGCCTTATGAACAACACCACCGCCGTCCGCAGGAAGCGCAAGGGCGCGCTGGCGCGTCTGCGCGCCAACTGGGAACTGCTGCTTTTGTGCATTCCCGCCGTCGCCTGCTATATCATATTCTCCTATGTGCCCATGATCGGCCTGATACTGCCCTTCAAAAATTATAAATACAATCTGGGGCTGTTCGCGAGCAAATGGGTGGGGCTGAAGAACTTCAACTTCCTGTTCAAGTCGGTCGATCTGTGGCGCATCACGCGCAACACCGTGTGCTATTCGCTGGCGTTTCTGGTCGTGGGCTCGATTGTCAACATAGGCATTGCGCTGCTGCTGTTTGAGATCAAGGAGCGCCGCTCGGCCCTCAAGGCCTATCAGACCATCATGACGTTCCCGAACTTCATGAGCTGGGTCATCGTGGGCTTCATCACATACGCCATATTCAACCCCGTGCTGGGCGTGATGAATCAGCTCATACGCGCGCTGGGCGGCTCGGGCGTGGACGTTTATTCCTCGCCGAGCTACTGGCCGTTCATCATTGTGTTCGTCAACGCGTGGAAGGGGCTGGGCATGGGCTCCATGATGTATCTGGCCAATCTGCTGGGCATAGACGCCTCGCTCTATGAGGCGGCCACAATCGACGGCGCAAACCGCTGGCAGCAGACACGATACATCTCCATACCGAGCATCATTCCGCTGTGGACGATCATGACCATACTGGCCATCGGCGGCATGTTCCGCGGCGACTTCGGCCTGTTCTATCAGATTCCCCGCAACATCGGCCTTCTGTACGAGACGACCGACATCATCGACACATTCGTCTATCGCGGCCTTCAGACCAACAATTACGGCCAGAGCTCGGCCGTCGGCTTCATACAGTCGCTGCTGGGTCTGATCTGCGTGGGCGGCACGAACTGGATCGTCAGCAAGATCTCGCCGGAAAACGCGATGTTCTAAAGAAGGGGGAAGAGAAATATGGCGGCCGTTGCCAAACAGAAATACAAGATCATTATTCACATATTCTTCATACTGCTGTGCCTGATGTATGTGCTGCCGCTGTGGCTGGTCGTGTCGATCTCCTTTTCGAGCGAGACGTCCATCACCACCAACAGCTCGGGCTACAGCCTGATCCCCAAAGACTTTTCGGTCGAGGCCTACAAGCTGGCCTTCCAGAACCCTCAGTCCATGGTGAGCGCCTACTGGATCACCGCCACTCAGGCTCTTATCGGCACGCTGCTCAGCTGCATCGTGGCCGGCATGGTGGCCTATCCGCTCTCCCGCACGTCGTTCGCCTACAAAAAGCCGATCACATTCCTGATATTCTTTACGATGCTCTTTGGCGGCGGCATGATTCCGACCTACATCATCTACACCAACTGGTATCACCTCCTGGATACCTACTGGATCTACATACTGCCCGGCCTTGCGGGCGGCGCGTGGAACACGCTGGTCATACGCACGTTCTTCAAGGGTCTGCCCGAATCGCTGTTTGAATCGGCCAAGATCGACGGCGCGCGCGAAATGACCATATTCTTCAAGATCGCCATGCCGCTGTCCACGCCGGTGTTCGCGACGATCGGCTTCATGACGCTGGTGGGCAAGTGGAACGACTGGAACACCTCGCTGATATACATCCGCTCGAGCAATCTGTACACGCTGCAGTATCTGCTCCAGCGCATACTCAACGAGACGGCGTTCCTCAAGAACCTCATGCAGAACAGCGATATGGCGGCTCTGGCGGCGCAGGTGGGCGGCGACAGCGCGGCGGCGCTGCCGGCGGAAACGCTCAAGTACGCGCTGTGCGTTATAGCGGCCGGCCCCATGCTGGTTGTGTTCCCCTTCTTCCAGAAGTACTTCGCCAGCGGCCTGACCATAGGCGCTGTGAAGGGCTGAGAGAGCTTATTTTGATGTCTGTGCACAATGTGCGCATTCATAACAATATTAAGGAGGATGAACCTATGAAGAAACTGTCTCCTATGCTGGCGCTGCTCATGGCGCTGGTACTGACGCTGGGCTGCGTTCAGGCCGTCGCGGCGGCTGAAGAGCTGCCTGAGGTCGATCTGGTCTACTGGTGCGGCGCGAACCCCGATCAGAAGGACGCTGAGCTCGTGCTGGGCGAAATGAAGAAGGTCGCCAAGGATGCGCTCAACGTCAATCTGGACATGGTCATCGTGGCCACGAGCGAGATCAAGGAGAAGTTCAACAAAGCCATGGCCGCGCAGGAGCGCATCGACCTGACCTGGACGGGCTATGTGCAGTCCATTCAGGAGCTGGTCAATCTGGGCGCGCTCATGCCGCTGGACGATCTGATGGACAAGTACGGTCAGGATCTGATCGCCTCTCTGGATCCCGATCTGCTGAACGCGCACCGTCAGGCCGACGGGAAGCTGTATCAGTTCCCCGCCTGGCAGGGCATGGTCGGCAACCGCTCTGCGCTGTATGTCGTCAAGGACGCCGTCGATAAGGGCGTTGGCGAGCAGTGGGTCGCTGAAATGGAAAAGGTGATGAACGAGAACTGCTACACCTACAGCGTCGAAGCGATGGACGCCGTTTACAGCAAGTTCGAAGAGATGCTGGCCGGTGCGAAGGATGCCGGTGAGCTGAGCCTTGGCTACAGCCCCTGCGGCTATGGTCTGGGCTGGTGGCAGCGCAATACGCTGAGCGTCTGCCCCTACGGCTCCGTTGCGATGTATGACGACACCTTCACCGTCATTCCCATGACGGAGAACGTTGCCTCCAAGTACGTCTATCAGAAGATGGCCGAGTGGTATGACAAGGGCTATATCCGTCAGGACGTTGCGTCTCTTGACGCTGCCGCCGAGGACTTCGAGCGCGGCTGGAAGGACGACAGCAATCAGTACTATATCAACTATGCGCACAACGGCTTCACCGATGATCTGAGCAAGGAGATGGCCGGCTGGACGCGTCCCCTGTACGCCATGCACTGCCAGCCCCACTGCTGGACGACGCTGGGTCAGGCGACCGGCACCTCCATTCCGTTCACGGCCAAGGAGCCCGAGCGCGCGATGATGTTCATGAACTGGCTGGTCACAAAGGATGAGAAGGCTATAGAGTTCTACAACCTCTATTCCTACGGCATTGAGGGCAAGCACTACGAGTGGAACGAGGCACATACCGACATCAAGGTGTTTGGCGGCGATTCTCAGGCCACATCCGAATTTGACTGGGGTCAGCGCCCGTGGATGATGGGCACGCTGCTCAACGCCTATTCTTCTCCTTCCTATCCGGCGTGGTACTATGAAGAGCTGATCGCGCTTCAGAAGGACGCCTACACATCCCCGCTGCTGGGCTTCAACTTTGATTACAGCGACGTCGAGACCGAGTACAACCTGCTCTCCTCCATCACCAAGGAGTATGGCGATATGCTGAGCCGTGGCTATCTGGGCGCGGCCGGCTGGGAAGCCAAGTACAACGAGTACCTTGACAAGCTGAACGCCGCGGGTCTTCAGGACGTCATCGCCGCCGTGCAGGAGCAGGTGACCGAGTTCGTGACCACCCGCAACCGCAGCTGGTAATTACAACTGAACAGATGATGTGGGCGATCCGAACTGTGACGACATGGGCGGATCGCCCTTGAAAAAAGGTAGGAGAGAGTTCCCTCACGTGCCCCCGTTTTCATGACTGCAAAGGCCAATCGGCCTTTAGCAATAGAAAAGGAGGGTGAACCCATGAAGAAACTGTCCCCTATGCTGGCGCTGATCATGGCGCTGGTACTGACGCTGGGCTGCGTTCAGGCCGTCGCGATGCCTGAAGAGCTGCCCGAGGTTGACCTGATCTACTGGTGCGGCGCGAACCCCGATCAGAAGGACGCCGAGCTCGTGCTGGGCGAAGTGAAGAGGGTTGCCAAGGAAGCGCTGAACGTCAACCTGAACATGGTCATCGTGGCCATTAGCGAGTTCAAGGAGAAGTTCAACAAGGCCATGGCGGCGCAGGAGCGCATCGACCTGTCCTGGACGGGCTACATACAGCCCATTCAGGAGCTGGTCAATCTGGGCGCACTCATGCCGCTGGACGATCTGATGGAGAAGTACGGTCAGGACCTGATCGCTTCTCTGGGCACCGATCTGCTGAATGCGCACCGTCAGGTAGACGGCAAGCTGTATCAGTTCCCTGCATGGCAGGGCATGGTCGGCAGCCGCTCTGCGCTGTATGTGCCCAAGGACGTCGTCGACGCGACCGTGGGCGAGGCGTGGGTCGCCGAGATGGAAAAGGCCATGAACGACAACTGCTATATCTATAGCGTTGAAGCTCAGGCCGCCGTTTACGACAAGTTCGAAGAGCTGCTGGCCGCCGCCAAGGACGCGGGCAAGATCGGCCTTGGCTACAGCACCAACTACACGCTGAACAACTGGTGGAATCAGAGTACTGTAAATGTGGGCATTTACGGCCGCGTTGCGCAGTTCGATGAAACCTTCACCGTCATCCCCGCCGCCGAGAGCGTGACCACAAAGTACGTCTATCAGAAGATGGCCGAGTGGTATGACAAGGGCTACATCCGTCAGGACGTTGCCTCTGTGGACAACGCGACTGAGGACTGGACCCGCGGCTGGAAGGAGCCCGTCAGCGATCAGTGCTACATCAACACCAGCCACAACGGCTTTACCGAGGATCTGAGCAAGGAGATGGCCGGCTGGGCGAAGCCCCTGTACTCCATGCACTGCCAGCCCCACTGCTGGGCGACGCTGGGTCAGGCGACCGGCACATCGATACCGTTCACGGCCAAGGAGCCCGAGCGCGCGATGATGTTCATGAACTGGCTGGTCACAAAGGATGAGAAGGCCATAGAGTTCTACAACCTCTATTCCTACGGCATCGAAGGCAAGCACTACGAATGGAATGAAGCGCACACCGACATCAGGGTGTTCGGCGGCGACGGCCAGGCCACTTCCGAATTTGCCTGGGGCCAGCGCCCGTGGATGCTGGGCACGCTGCTCAACGCCTATTCCTGCCCCGCCTATCCCGCGTGGTACTATGAGGAGCTGATTGCGCTGCAGAAGGAAGCGCCGACCTCTCCGCTGCTGGGCTTTACGTTCGACTACACCGACGTTGAGACCGAGTACAACCTGCTCTCCTCCATCGACAAGGAGTACGGCGACATGCTGGGCCGCGGCTATCTGGGCGTGGCCGGCTGGGAGGCCAAGTACAACGAGTACCTTGACAAGCTGAACGCCGCGGGTCTTCAGGACGTCATCGCCGCCATTCAGGAGCAGGTGAACGAGTTCGTGACCACCCGCAATCGCAGCTGGTAATTGCACCTGAACAGACAGTGAACAGATGATGGGGGGCGATCCGTTCTGTGGCGACATGGGCGGATCGCCCTTGAAAAAACAGGAGAGAGTTCCCTCGCGCGATTCTCGTTTCATGGATGCAGAGGCCGAAACGGCCTTTGGCAATAGAAAAGGAGGATGAACCCATGAAGAAACTGTCCCCTATGCTGGCGCTGATCATGGCACTGGTACTGGCGCTGGGCTGTGTTCAGGCCGTCGCGGCGGCTGACGAGCTGCCCGAGGTCGATCTGGTCTACTGGTGCGGCGCGAACCCCGACCAGAAGGACGCCGAGCTCGTGCTGGGCGAAATGAAGAAGGCCGCCAAGGATGGCATGAACGTCAATCTGAACATGGTCATCGTGGCCACGAGCGAGTTCAAGGAGAAGTTCAACAAGGCCATGGCGGCGCAGGAGCGCATTGATCTGACATGGACGGGCTACATACAGTCCATTCAGGAGCTGGTCAATCTGGGCGCGCTCATGCCGCTGGACGATCTGATGGCCGAGTACGGCAAGGATCTGATCGCCTCTCTGGACGAGCGCCTGCTGGACGCGCATCGTCAGGCCGACGGGAAGCTGTATCAGTTCCCCGCCTGGCAGGGCATGGTCGGCAACCGCAGCTACTATATGTTCCCCAAGGCCGCCGTGGACGCCACGCTGGGCGAAGCGTGGGTCGAGGAAATGCAGCGGCTGATGTACGAGAACTGGGACAAGGACACCGTCGAGAACCAGAAGATCGTCTATGAGCATCTCGAGAAGCTGCTGGCGGCCACAAAGGACGCGGGCGTGATGGGCCTGGGCTACAATCCCACCAACGAGTGCTCTTTCAGCGCCTGGTACAGCAGCAAGAGCATGGCGGGCGTGGGCACCTACGGCTACATCGATCTGTGGGACGACACATTCACCGTGAAGGCTCAGTGCGACAACCCCTGGAATATCGAGCGCAGCAAGATGATGGGTGAATGGTATGACAAGGGTTACATCCGCGAGGACATCGCCTCTCTGGAATCCACGCAGGACGAGAAGCTGGCGGGCTATCAGGATGAGACCGGCACGCAGAAGTGCTACATCACCTACGGCCACAACGGCTTCACCGACGATCTGAGCAAGGAGCTGGCCGGCTTCAAAATCGATCTCTACACCGTGCACACCAACCCCTACTGCTGGACGACGCTGGGTCAGGCGACCGGCACATCGATACCGTTCACGGCCAAGGAGCCCGAGCGCGCGATGATGTTCATGAACTGGCTGGTCACGAAGGACGAGAAGGCCATAGAGTTCTACAACCTCTATTCCTACGGCATTGAGGGCAAGCACTACGAGTGGAACGAGGCGCACACCGACATCAAGGTGTTCGGCGGCGACGGTCAGGCCGACAGCTCGTTTGACTGGGGTCAGCGCCCGTGGATGATGGGCACGCTGCTCAACGCCTATTCCTGCCCGGTCTATCCAGCTCCCTACTATGAGGAGCTGATCAAGCTGCAGGAGAACGCCTACACCTCTCCGCTGCTGGGCTTCAGCTTCGACTACAGCGACGTTGAGACCGAGTACAACCTGCTCTCCTCCGTCAACAAGGAGTACGGCGATATGCTGGGACGCGGCTATCTGGGCGCGGCCGGCGTGGAAGCCAAGTATCAGGAGTATGTCGACAAGATGTACGCCGCGGGTCTTCAGGACGTCATTGACGCCATTCAGGAACAGGTGACAGAGTTCGTCGCGAAGAACGGGCGCTCCTGGTAAGGCCGCATAAAGGCGCATCTCCGCTCCCTCTCTTGGGAGCGGAGGTGCTTTGCGCTTTTCGGGGATTATCTGACGTGCGGAAACAGCGCCGCATCCAGCCACAGATATGTCGCCGTGCTGCGGCCGTCCGTCTCAAAGCGCGCGCTATTCTGGCGCGTGCCCTCGCCCCAGCTTAGCAGCGTGGCCGGCTGGGGGAGGGTCAGGGTGCGGATGCTCATGCCGCTTGGCAGCCGCGCGGCCTTCTCGGAGGTTCTGCCAAGGCCGCGTGTCAGCACGAGCGCCGCATGATTTTGCGGCAGGCGCTCTCATCGCTGACGGCGAACGGGTCTTTTGAGAAAGCATGAACCCGAAAGACAAAGCGCTGTTTACAACCGCCCGGGTCGGATGCTATAATGCGATCAGAACAGATGGAGGAGGCGTGGACATGAGCGTTGCGATTTATCCGACGGTCAACGGTGCCGCTGTGGAGAAGGGCGATATGATATGGCAGATTCGCGCGGACTTCAGGTGCTGCGTGCGGGGGCGAGATGGCCGGACGGCCTATTTCGACGAGGCGGCTTGCAGCGTCCGCGCGTATCGCTGCGGCGTCGGGCAGGGCGTTTCGTACAGGCTGAGCGGCTTTAAGGGCTTTGAGCGGCTGGCGCTTGAAGCGCGGATATGGGTCGAGACGGCGACCGACGACGTGCGCTATGAGCTGATTCCGCTCTGCGACGACGATGTGGCGGACATACTGTGGCCCGCGCCGTTTGAGATGGAGAGCGCGGACGGCTGCTCCGTGCTGCCGCTTATGCAGGGCTGTCTGCTCAGGAATTTTGAGGGCGGCGCGGGGCGCATGCAGGGCGATGTGGAGCCCTGCTCCCGCGGCATGACGATGCGCTTTTTTGCCCAGTATGATGCGCGCGGCGGCTATGTCATGCTGGCGGACAGCCTGTATGACAGCGGGCTGCGGCTGGACGCGCAGAGCGGCGAGAGCGTGCGCGTTTCGATTCGGCATCTGGCGCAGCTGGGGCGCGTCGGGCGCGAGCGCAGTCTGCGCCTGAAGCTGATGGCTCCCGGCGCGGATTACAATGACGCGGCCATGCTCTACCGCGCGTACATAAAGGAACGCGGCGAGCTGATCACGCTGCGCGAGAAGATTGCGCGCAATCCCAAAGTGGCGGAATACATCGGCATACCGATCTGTCACACCGTTTCCTATGTTCACATCGAGCCCGCCAGCGCGTACTATCGGGCGGATCAGCCCGAGCACAACGATCACGCCGTGACGTTTGACGAGATCGGCGCGCGGCTGAAGCGGCTGCGCGGCATGGGCGTGGAGAAGCTGTGCCTGCATCTGGACGGCTGGCAGAGGCGCGGATACGACAATCTGCATCCCGACGCGCTGCCGCCGGCCGAAATTGCAGGCGGCTGGGACGGCCTCGTGCGGCTTTCGGATCTCTGCCACGGGCTGGGCTATTTCTTCGGCATTCACGATCAGTACCGCGATTATTACTATGACTGCGACAGCTTCGATCTGGAGAACGCCGCGCGCCGGCTGGACGGCGGCTATCCCGAGATCAGCGAGTGGTATGGCGGCCGCCAGACTGTGCTCTGCGCCAAAAAGGCCGTAGACTATGTGCGCAGGAACTACAACGCCATGGCCGAGCGCGGCGTGCTGCCGGACAACGCCTATCTGGACGTCTTTTCGGTGGTCGAGCTGGACGAATGCGACAATCCCGCGCACCGCATGACGCGCGAGGAGTGCGCGCAGGCCAGAGCCGCCTGCTTTAACAACGTTTCTTCGCGCGGCGTGGTGCTGCAGAGCGAGGAGGCTGTGGACTGGGCGATTCCCTATATGGATTTTGTGCATCACGCGCCCTATGCGACGGAAAAGGACTGGTATACCGGCGGCTTCATCGGCCGCGCCGTGCCGCTGGAGCAGCTGGTGTATCACGATTGCCTGATGATGCCCCTCTTTGCGCAGAAGGGCGGCTTCGGCATACCGGCCGATGTGGACGGCGGCCTGATGAGCCTGCTCTATGGCAGCGGCACATACATCGCCGACGACGCAGGCGAGGCGGCGATTGAGCGCATGAAGGCGATCACCGCCTGGCAGAAGAAGGTTCAGCTGAAGCCGATGCTGCGCCATGCGTTCCTGGGCGGTCGGCGGGAGAAATGCGAGTTTGAGGGCGGCTGCAGCGCCGAGGTGGATTTTGAAACCGGCGATTATACGCTGGTGGAGGGTGAGGCCTGAAAACCGCGGCCATTCCGAACAAAAGAGCGTGAGCGCGAAATATATTACGGATTGAAGCGCCAAAAGTCCCCAAAAAGAAATACTTTCACTATTGTCTTTGGCCTCTTTTGGGAGTACAATATAGAAGTTGTAATCTATCTATGTTACAAAGGATGCTGATCGACATGGCCAAGACCCGCCTGAGGCGCCCGGCGCTCAGAAAGCACAGCCGAAACATTGGCATTGTGCTCCGTCTGATATTCTGCTTTCCGCTCGGGCTGTATGCCATGTGGACGCGCGCCAACTGGTCGAAGTGGGCGAAGATCGCGGTTTCCGCGCTCGTCGCGGCGGTGCTGGTGGTCATACTCACGCCCTCGACCAACCCGCCCGAAAGGCAGATCGGCGGCATTGTGACGGTGGACGGCGACCCGACCTACACGCTGCTCGGGCCGGAAGCGCCCGAGGATCGCGGCAAGATCGAGATCTATACGCCCCGACGCACGGCGATCATCGTCGAGGCCACGCCCACGCCCACGCCGATCATCGTCTATTGCAATCCCGGCGGGCAGTATTATCACAGCGAGGACTGCGCTCATGTGACCAAGGGCGAAACGCCGCAGGCCACGCTGGAGCAGGCGCTCAGAGCCGGCTATCGCCAGTGCCCGGAGTGCAATGCGCCCTCGGAGCTGGAAGGTTAAACCATGACTTATGAGGCGGAGCGGATTGTGCGCGCGCTTAAGACACTGCGCATTCCGCTGATTGAAAACGAATACACACTGCACGATATGATCGCCGCTGTCCTTCAGGATGGCGGCTTTTGCGTGCGCCATGAGGTCAGGCTCGCGCCGCGCTGCCGCATCGATTTTCTGGTGGACGGCGTGGGGATTGAGGTCAAGCGCGGCAAACAGGACAAAAGAAAGCTGCGCGCGCAGTGCGAAAAATATCTCGCCTGCGATGCGCTGAACGCGCTGATCGTCGTGCTGGACGGCGCGGTCATGCTGCCGGACACGCTGTGCGGAAAGCCGGTTCATGTGATCGGGCTGAACAAATTGTGGGGCGTCGCCCTGCCGTGAGGACAAACGCTATGACAGATGATTTCAGAGACGACGATTTTCCGGCGATCTATCCCGCCTATCTGCGGGACGCCGCCGCCGTCGGCAAGACCTACGGCACGCTGAGCTATAACCGGCGCGCCAAATGCTGGACGATCAAGGGCGAGCCGTGCGTGACCGAGCTGGCCAAGAGGCTGTTTCCGGGCTGCGACGGCCGAGGGCGCGGCGTGGCGCGCTTTACGGCGCACAGGCGCGTCGTCGGCGATCTGAACTGGCTCATGCTGCGCTATCCGCTCGAGATCAGAGAGAGCGACAGCGCGCGGTGGGAGCAGGCGCTGAACGAGGCGCGCGAATACGCCGTCGAGCGTCAGCGTCAGCTGGCCGCGCCGCGCTCGGCCGAGCCGCCGAAGAGCGCCTTTGCCGCCGAGCTGATGCCCTTTCAGAAGGAGGGGCTGGCTTTTTTGCTGAGCGCAAACCGCGCGCTTCTGGCCGACGAGATGGGTCTGGGCAAGACCGTTCAGGCGCTGGCCTATCTGGCGGCGACGGCGGGATTTCCGGCGCTTCTGGTCGTGCCGCCGCATCTGGTGCGCAACTGGACGCGCGAGACGGAGCGCTTTCTCGTGATGGAGGGCGGCGTGCGCATACACGTCATTCGGGGGCTCACGCCCTACAAGCTGCCCGAGGCCGACGTCTACATCATACACTATCTGCTGCTGCGCGGCTGGAAGAGCGTGCTGCCCGATATGCCCTGGCGCACGGTGATATTCGACGAAATGCAGGAGCTGCGCCGCGCCGGCACGGAGAAATATTCGGCGGCCAGCCTGCTCTCGACCGCCTGCGAGCACGTCGTCGGCCTGTCCGGCACGCCGATTTATAACAACGGCGGCGAGATATGGAACATCGTCAACATTCTCGATTTCCACTTTCTGGGCGACTGGGAGAGCTTTACGCGCGAGTGGTGCTATGGCTATAACAACAACATCGTGGCCAAGCCGGAGCTGCTGGGTGAGTATCTGCGCTCGGAGGGGCTGATGCTGCGCCGGACGAAGGCGGATGTGCTCTCTCAGCTGCCGCCCAAGCGCCGCCTGGTGCAGGAGATCGACTGGGACGACGCGCTCTACCGCGAGATGATCGAGAGCGCCATGCAGAAGCTGCCCCTGCTGGACGAAAGCAGCCAGTCCGAGCGCGCGCTGATCGAGGATCAGATTTCTCAGCAGGAGCGTCAGGCCACCGGCTGCGCCAAGGCGCCCTATGTCTGCGCGTTCGTGCGCACGCTGCTGGACGGCGGCGAAAAGGTGCTGCTGTTTGCGCACCATCACAAAGTGATGGACATATACAAAAAAGAGCTGAAGGCCTATCATCCCGTGTTCATCACAGGCCGCGAGACCGACGCGCAGAAGGACGCGGCGCTTGTGGCGTTCATGGGCGCGAAGACCGATCTGTGCGTCATATCGCTGCGCTCGGCCAGCGGGCTGAATCTGCAGCGGGCGACGTGCGTCGTGTTCGGCGAGCTGGACTGGTCGCCGGCGGTTCATTCGCAGGCGGAGGATCGCGCGCACCGCATCGGCCAGCAGGATTCGCTTTTGTGCTATTATCTGGTCAGCCCCAAGGGCTCCGATCAGGAGATGCAGCAGGCGCTGGGGCTGAAGGTGAGCCAGTTCGTGGCGCTCATGGGCGACAAAACGCCCACGCAGGACGAGACATGGGCGCAGCAGAGCGAGGCGCGCGCCCACATACACGCGCTGGTCGAGCGCCTCAGGCGCGCTTCTGCAATGTGAAGCGCTGTCGCAGAAATTTAATAAAAACGGGTAGAAAAACCGGACAAGATGACGTATAATGAATGTGAGTATAGCTCTTTGGAGGTGAAAGCGGTGGCCAGCGCCTATGAGATTCTGGGAGTCCAGAAAAACGCCAGCGAAAGCGAAATACGCAGCGCCTATCGGGAACTGGCGCGCCGCTGGCATCCCGACCGTTTTGCCGAGGGCCCCGAGCGAATGTGGGCCGAGCAGAAGATGACCGATATCAACATCGCCTATCACGAGGCGCTCGAGGTGTGCGCGTCGTCCGTATCCCTGAGCGGCGGCACGGATTCGGAGAGCGAGCAGTTTTCCGATGTGCGCGAGCTGCTCGAGATCGGTCAGGTGGGCGCGGCGCGGCAGGCACTCATGCGCATCGCCACGCGCAACGCCGAATGGAATTATCTCTTCGGCGCGGTGCTGCTCCGTCTGGGCGAATACGAAAAAGCCGTGCTCTATTTCGGCGTGGCGGCGCATCAGAAGCCGCACAACCAGCAGTACCGCACAGCCTACATGAGCGCCGAGGCCATACGCAATCAGCGGCGCACCAAGCCGTTTTTATCGCGCGTGATGAGCACGTTCACCGGCAAGCGATAACGCGCGCTTTGGAAGGCTGAATATAATTAGTGTTCTCTAACCCGAAGGGCGGGTCAGAGAGCTTTTTTTATTTATGCCGCGCGGCGGAAGCGTGAAAAGACCGGCGGCGATGGGAACGGTCAGGCATTTGCGCATTGCCTGAAGGATCGACACTGTACCGCGGCGATCTGTTAATTCTGCGCTTTTGCTTTACAACGGGCGGTCAGATGGATTATAATAATGTAGATAACGCTCATGGAGGGGATTTTTTATGTCTGATTACACGATCAAAGCTCTATACACCGCCAAACCGGCTGAAAATATGAATCATGTCACGGTGAACGGCTGGGTGAGAACCATGCGTGAATCCAAAACGTTCGCCTTCGTCGAGCTGAACGACGGCACATATTTCAAGAACCTGCAGATCATACTCGACGAGGCCGCGCTGCCGGATTACCGCGCGCTGGTCAAGGCCATTACCGTGGGCGCGTCGCTGACCGTCACCGGCACGCTGGTCATGACGCCCGAGATGAAGCAGCCCTTCGAGCTGCGCGCCGAATCGGCGGAAGTGCTGGGCGAGAGCCCCGTCGACTATCCGCTGCAGAAGAAGCGCCACACGCTCGAATATATGCGCACAATCGCGCACCTGCGCCCGCGCGCCAATCTGTTCCAGTGCGCCTACCGCATCCGCTCGATCGCCGCGCAGGCGATTCATCGCTTCTTCCACGACCGCGGCTTTGTGTACGTTCACACGCCGCTGATCACCGGCAGCGACTGCGAGGGCGCGGGCGAAATGTTCCAGGTGACCACGCTCGACCTGAACAACGTCCCCAAGACCGAGGACGGACAGGTCGACTACAGCCAGGATTTCTTCGGAAAGCCGGTTTCGCTCACCGTGTCCGGCCAGTTGAACGCCGAGACGCTGGCGCTGGCCTTCAACAAGGTGTATACATTCGGCCCAACATTCCGCGCCGAGCGCAGCAACACGCAGCGCCACGCCGCCGAATTCTGGATGATCGAGCCGGAAATCGCCTTTGCGACGCTCAAGGAGGACATGGATCTTCAGGAGGACATGATCAAGTACATCATCGACGCGGTGCTGACCGAAGCGCCCGAAGAGATGGCGTTCCTGGACGGCTTTGTCCAGAAGGGACTGATCGATCGCCTGACCGCCGTGCGCGACGCCGATTTCGGCCGCGTGAGCTACACCGAGGCCGTGAAGATCCTCGAAGAGAGCGGCCATGAGTTTGAGTACAAGCCCTACTGGGGCTGCGATTTGCAGACCGAGCACGAGCGCTATCTGACCGAGCGGGTCTTTGGCAAGCCGGTGTTCGTGACCGACTATCCCAAGGAGATCAAGGCGTTCTATATGCGCATGAACGACGACGGCAAGACCGTCGCCGCGGCCGATCTGCTGGTGCCCGGCGTGGGCGAGCTGTGCGGCGGCAGCCAGCGCGAGGAGCGTCTGGACGTGCTCACTGAGCGCATCGAGGAGCTGGGCATGAAGCCGGCCGATTACTGGTGGTATCTGGATCTGCGCAAGTACGGCACGGTCAAGCACGCGGGCTTCGGCATGGGCTTTGAGCGCATGATCATGTATCTCACCGGCATTTCCAACATCCGCGACGTTCTGCCCTTCCCGCGCACGACCGGCAGCGCCGAGTTCTAATAGAGTTTTTCAGCGCTCCCCGCGTTTCAGGCCGGGGAGCGCTTTGAGTATACGCGCAAAAAAAACGCCCCTAAGCGGGCGATCAGGGAGGAAAAACGATGAGGGAGATCAGAGTATTGCTGATCGGCGTGGGCGGCTATGGCATGGGCTACGCCCGGGAGATGCTCGAGCACGGCGCGGAGAAGCGCGCGTCGATCGCCGGCGTGGTCGATCCCTACGCCGCGTCCAGTCCGGTCTATCAGGCGCTGAAGGACGCGAATGTGTGCTTTTACGATTCGGTTGAGGATTTCTATGCGGCGGACAGCGCCGATCTGGCGGTGGTCAGCACGCCGATACAGTTCCACGCCCGGCAGAGCGTTTACTGCATGGAGCATGGCAGCCATGTGCTGTGCGAAAAGCCGGCCGCCGCGACCGTCGCGCTGGTCAACGATATGATCGACGTGCGCGACAGTACGGGCAAGACGCTGGCCATAGGCTTTCAGTGGTGCTATGACGAGGCCATGCTGCGCCTGAAGGCCGATGTGGATGCGGGCGCGCTGGGCAGGCCGGTGAAGCTCAAGGGCATCGTGCTCTGGCCGCGGGATATCGCCTACTATAAGCGCGGCCTGGGCTGGGCGGGCAAGAAATACGCTCAGGACGGTTCGCCGATTTTCGACAGCGTGGCCTCGAACGCCACGGCGCACTATCTGGAGAATATGCTCTGGCTGACCGGCAGGGGCTTTGCGGGCGCGGCGATTGTCGCGGCGCTTATCATGAACGATTACAGCCAGCCGCTGTGGCAGAACATGCTGCTGGCCATGCTGCTGATGGCGCTGGGCAATCTGTGCATCGGCTTTGTGGACGACATGACCAAG
>CAKUAV010000031.1 GCA_934636425.1 uncultured Clostridia bacterium | reverse complement strand
ATCATAACCCATACCCCCCCCCAATGTCAATACCCTATTGAATAAAAATTTAAGTTTCTTTAAGATGACATATTCCAGGAAATGCAATTCATGCCGTTCATAATGCCTTTGTCGCATTGACATTCATTTTTAACTGTGCTACAATGTCGTCGAAAATAGTTTTATTCGAGGGAGGCCTTCTCATGCTGAACTGCGACATTCGCTCCTACGGCGCTGTGGGCGACGGCGCGACCATGAACACGGCGGCGATTCAGGCCGCCATCGACGACTGCGCAAGCCATGGCGGCGGCCGTGTGACGCTGAGCGAGGGCCGCTATCTGTGCGGCTTCATCGCCATGAAGAGCGGCGTCGAGCTGCACATAGAGCGCGACGCCGTGCTTCTCGGCTCGACCGACGCGGCCGACTATCCCGAAATCGAGACCACATTCTGGCGCACCGAATACGCGCCCCGCTTCAACAAGCGCTGCTTCATCTATGCCGAGGGCTGCGAGGACGTCGCCATCACCGGCCGCGGCGCGATCGACTGCCAGGGCGAGGCCTACATCGAGCCGCTCTCCCGTGAGCGCGCCATGCACAGCCACTGGCCGTATGCGCGCAAGCCGCATCCCGCTCTGCCCGGCGACGAGAACGTCGATCCGTTTATAAAGAACATACGCAGCTACAGCCCGGCGCGCGTGGTGCTGTTCATGGGCTGTGAAAACGTGCTGGTCGAGGACGTGACGCTGCGCAACAGCCCCGCCGGCTGGGGCTACTGGATCTGCGGCTGCGACCGCGTGTATTTCCACCGCGCACAGATACTGGCCTCTGTGCTCTATCCCAACAACGACGGCATACACATCAACTGCTCGAAGAACGTCTCCGTGTCCGACTGCACGATCGTCTGCGGCGACGACGGCGTGGTCGTGCGCGCCTATTCCGCGCCGCTGGGCAGGGACACGCCCTGCGAGAAGGTCACAGTGACCAACTGCAACATCACCAGCCATTCCGCCGGCATACGCATCGGCTGGTATAACGACGGCGTGATCCGCAACTGCACCTTCTCAAACCTCACCATGACCGACTGCACAACCGGCATAGACCTGCGCCTGCCCGACGCCCCCGCGGAGCACCGCGGCAGCGATCAGGGCTTCGAGGCCACGCTCGTGGAGAACCTCAACTTCTCCGACATTGTGATGGATCGCACGTTCTATGAGCCGATATTCATACTCATCGCCGAGCGCAATCTGTGCGCGGGCGTGCGCCAGCTCTACTTTAACAACATCCATGCCCGCGGCGTGCATCTGCCCGCGGTGATCGGCCGCGCAGACTGCCCCGTCGAGGACATATACTTCACCAACTGCCATTTCTCGCAGATCGCGCGCGAAACCATCCCCGAGGAGGATGTGGGGCCGCACTGCGACGATCGCGAGTACTCGCAGACGCTTTATCTGCGCCATGTGAAGAACGTCGTCATGCAGGGCACATCGTTCACAGTCGGCTGAGGCGCTGATTTACATTTTTTCAGATTTATCTTTCGGCGCGCTTCATCATGTTTCGCCGATGCGCCCCGTCCTGCGTTTCAGCGCCGCTCATGAGAGAAAAAGCCTCCTTTGTAAAGCTGCCGGTTCTGCTTTAACTTTACCGCATGGGGCTCTTTCTCTCATGGCTTTTTTCTCGCCAGATCAGTATGCAGTCCCACGCGCGGCTGAGGCGCGAATTTACAATTTTGCCATTGCCAAACGGCCAAATGCGTGCTATACTGCAAGCAGTTATATACAAGGCAGAGACGGAGAAAAGTAGCCCCGGAAGAGCCGCCCTCAGAGAATGCGCGTCATCGGCTGAAAGCGCGCGTGGCAGGCGCCCTGGCGAAGTTCGCTCCCGAGCTTCCGCGCTGAACGGTTCCCCATTAGGCGCGGACGGACGCCCCCGATACCGGGCGGTAAGGCCGCGCTTTCAAACGCGGCGAATTCGGGTGGTACCGCGTTTCTTTTAAGACTCGCCCCTGTTGCAGGGAGCGGGTCTTTTTGATTGCCTTGCGACACACAATCAATGTTCACTCATTGTGAAAGGAGTTCCACAACCATGCAGGATCAACTCAAAGCCATCAGAGAGCACGTCATCGAGGAACTGAAATCCGTTCAGGACTCGAACGCCCTTGAGCAGCTGCGCGTGCGCGTGCTGGGCAAAAAGGGCGAGCTGACCGCCATACTGCGCGGCATGGGCAAGGTGCCCGCCGAGGAGCGCCCCGCCATAGGCCGCATCGTCAACGAAACCCGCGAGAAGCTCGAATCGGCCATCGACGAAACCGCCGCCGCCCTGCGCGCGCGCGAAAAGGACTTCCGCCTGCGCCGCGAGGCCATCGACGTGACGCTGCCCGGCACGGAACGCGTTGCCGGCAGCCTGCACCCGATGAACATCGTCCTTGAGGATCTCCTGACCATATTCACCGGCATGGGCTTCGAGGCCGTCGAGGGCCCGGAGATCGAGTACGACCGCTTCAATTTCGAGCTGCTCAACGTGCCCAAGAACCACCCCGCCCGCGACGCGCAGGATACATTCTATATCGACGACAACGTCGTGCTGCGCTCGCAGACCTCGCCGGTTCAGGCGCGCATCATGACCACCCGCAAGCCCCCCATCCGCATCATCTCCCCCGGCCGCGTCTATCGCGCCGACGAGGTGGACGCGACGCACTCTCCGGTGTTCCATCAGATCGAGGGTCTGGTCATAGACGAAAACATCTCCATCGCCGATCTCAAGGGCACGCTGGACACATTCGCCAAGCGCCTGTACGGCATGGGCGTGTCCACGCGCTTCCGCCCCTCCTTCTTCCCGTTCACCGAGCCGTCGGCCGAGGTTGATCTGACCTGCGCCTCCTGCGGCGGCAAGGGCTGCCGGATGTGCAAGGGCACCGGCTGGATCGAGGTGCTGGGCGCGGGCATGGTCAACCCCAAGGTGCTGGATATGTGCGGCATCGATTCGAAGAAGTATTCCGGCTTCGCCTTCGGCATGGGCATAGAGCGGCTGACCATACTCAAATACAACGTGCCGGATATGCGCTATCTGTACGAGAACGACCTGCGCTTCCTCAAGCAGTTCCGCTGATGAACGCCGTCACTGCCTGACAAGCTGGAAAATGGAGGATTATCATCATGAAAGTGCCCATGAGATGGCTTAAAGAATACACCGAAATTCCGCTCTCCGCCGCCGATTACGCCGAGAAGATGATCATGGCCGGCAACGGCGTCGAGGGCGTCGAGAACACCGGCGACCTGTTCGACCATGTGGTCGTGGGTCATGTGCTGTCCTGCGAGAGCATCCCGGAAACGCACCTGCATCTGTGCATGGTGGACGTGGGCGGCGAGGAGCCGGTTCAGATCGTCTGCGGCGCGCCCAATGTGGCGGCGGGCGAATATGTCTGCGCGGCGCTGGACGGCGCGCATCTGCCCGGCGGCGTAAAGATCAAGAAGGGCAAGCTGCGCGGCTATGTCTCGAACGGTATGCTCTGCTCCGGCGCGGAGCTGGACATCCCCACCGGGCTGTATCCCCACTGCGGCGAGGAGGGCATCCTTGTTTTCAACGAGGAATACGCCCCCGGCACCGACGTGAAGGAAATCTTCGGCCTGGGCGACGACATTGTGGACTTCGAGGTGCTGGCCAATCGCCCCGACTGCCTGAGCGTCTGGGGACTGGCGCGAGAGAGCGCCGCCGTGCTGGACACCCACTGCGTCATGCCCGAAATCGCCGTGCAGGAGGCCGAAAACCTCGGCACATTTGATGATTACGCCAGGGTGCGCGTCGAGGACGAAACCCTCTGCCCGCGCTACTGCGCCCGCGTGATCAGGAACGTCAAAATCGGCCCCTCCCCCAGGTGGATCCGCGAGTATCTCTACGGCGCGGGCGTGCGGCCGATCAACAACATCGTCGACATCACCAACTTCATCATGCTGGAAACCGGCCACCCGATGCACGCCTTCGACCTCACCAAGGTCAAGGATCAGACCATCGTCGTGCGCCGCGCCCATGAGGGCGAAGAGCTGACCACGCTCGACGGCAAGGAGTACACGCTCACCGGTGACATGCTGGTCATCGCCGACGCGGAGAACGCCACCGGTCTTGCCGGCATAATGGGCGGCGAGGCGAGCGAAATCGTCGAGGGCACGACCGACGTGCTGTTCGAGTGCGCCGCGTTCGACCGCACCAACAACCGCCTGACCTCCCGCGCTCTGGGCGTTCGCACCGAGTCGAGCGGCCGCTTCGAGAAGGGCGTGTGCGTCGCCAACACGATGGAAGCGCTTGAGCGCGCCTGCATGCTGGTCAATATGCTCGAGTGCGGCGACGTTGTGCCCGGCGCGTTCGATTTCTATCCGCATCCCTGCCAGCCTCAGGTCATAGAGGCCGATGTCGATCGCATCAACCGCCGCATCGCCTGCACGCTGAGCGGCGACGAAATGGAGGATCTGCTCGAGCGGCTGGGCTTCGAGGTCGAGTTTGACGGCAAAACGCTCTACTGCACCGTGCCCGAATGGCGGCTCGATTTCGAGACCGACGCGGACGTCTCCGAGGAAATTCTGCGCCTGAACGGCTACGACAAGATCCCCACGACGCTCATGACCGGCGTGACGATGGCCGGCAAGCGCAGCGATAGGCAGATCCTGCTGGACACTGTCAAGCGCGCCCTTATTGGCATGGGCTATTACGAGGCGATGAACTTCTCCTTCATATCGCCCAAGTGGCTGGAGAAGCTGGCTCTGGACGCGGCCGATCCGCGCATGAAGCCCATCGTCATCCGCAATCCGCTGGGCGAGGACACGAGCGTCATGCGCACCACGCTGGTTCCCTCACTGCTCAACACACTCTCGCTGAATCTGGCGCGCGGCAACGCCGAGGGCAAGCTGTTCGAGGCCGCGCCCGTGTTCTTTGCGGGCAAGACCGAGACCACCCCGGCCACCGAGAAGATCGCGCTGTCCGTCGGCCTGTACGGCGAAAACGCCGATTTCTACGCCCTGCGCGACGCCATCGTCTGCCTGCTGGGCTGCTTCGGCATACACGCTGCCATCTCCGCGGGCGGCGACAACTACTATCACCCCGGCCGCAAGGCCGTGCTGACCTGCGGCGATCGCGTGGTCGCGCAGGTGGGCGAGATTCATCCCGACGTGGCCGAGGCGTTCGACATCGAGACGCGCGTCTATGTCGCCGAGGTCAATCTGTTCCTCATTCCCGAGCTCCAGCAGCCCATACCGGCGGTCAGGCCGCTGCCCCGCTTCCCCGCCGTCACCCGCGACATCGCGCTGGTGATGAACGAGTCGGTCGAGGCCGGCCCGCTGATGGACGCGATCCGAAGCGCCGGCGGAAAGCTGCTCGAGGACGTGACGCTCTTCGACATCTACCGCGGCGAAAAGCTGGGCGCGGACAGAAAGAGCATCGCCTTTGCGCTGAGCTTCCGCGCCGCCGATCGCACGCTGACCGACGCGGAAATCGCCGCGGCCATGGACAAGATCCTCGCCGCCTGCGAGCGCGACTTTGGCGCCGAGCTGCGCCGGTAATTCCACACCACTCCCGCCGGGAACGAGCCTGATACGGTTCGTTCCCGCTTTTTTTGCCGCGCAGGGCGGCGCTCCCATGCGCGGCAGTATCTGCTGTACAAAGGAAGCGCTTCAATTCCCCGCGCGGCCTGCGCGGCGGATTCCGGCGAAGGCGCTGAATTGCCCGTCAGAACAGCTCTTCGCGAAAAGTCGAAGCAGATTGCAGCGCGCATGGCGAAAAATACGCCGCCGCTCCGATCCTGCGTTTCTCCGGATTTCCGCAGCAAACCGGCAAAATCAGCGCGCCATCGCGCAGACGCTGTGCCGCCGAAGCCCTGCGCCGCACCCGGACGCGCCGCTCAAAATTTGCCGTGCCCGCGCTGTCCGGCAGGAAATGCGCGCCGCGACGGCGAAAATTTAAGTATTGCGCATCGCAATGCCGCCTTTGCGCGCATTGTTATTGAAACAAACGCGCGCCGCCGTCCGTCTGAGCAGAGGACGCGGCGCTGCGCCCGCTGAAAGGAGATTTTCCACCATGACGACAATCGGTCAGTCCCGCCGCCTGATGAAGACCACGCTCACGCGCGCTTCGGGAAAGGTCAGAACGGTCATCGCGCTCGAGCTTTTGCTGGACACGCTCGTTCTGGCGCTGGGCGTGCTCGTGACAATGTGCGATTTCGACTTTCCCGCGCCCCTGTCGCTGCTGCGCTCGATCGGAAAAAAGGGCGCGTCTGTGATCTACGACGACGTCAACATGAGCTTTGTGCTGCCCTTCTGCGTCTATTTCATCGCGCTCATATCGCTTTATGTGCAGATTCCGCTCGCCCGCATCGCCCGCGAAAACGCCGGACGTGATGTGCGCCGCGTTTCCTTCGGCCGTCTGGCCGCCATGCTGCCGCTGGCGCTCCCCGCCGCGCTCATGGCCGCGCTGATCGAGGGAATGTACAGCTGGGTTATGATTGAATGGACGTATGTCACCCGCGCGCTGTTCACATCGACCGCCAGTCTTGTTCTGTCGCTGTGCGTCGTCGCGCTGGTGGTTCTGCTGCTCGTGATGCTGGGCGGCTTTATCGCCGTGTTCACGCGTCAGCTCGCGCTCTATCTGGCCGAATGTCCCGATCGCGCGTCCGGCCGCGCCGTCGCCGCATCGCTTAAGACCGCATTGAAGCGCATATTCTCGCCGGCGGGGCTGTTTTTCACGGCGCTGGGATGGTTTTTGCTCGCCTTTGCGCTGACCGCCGCGCTGGTTCTGGGCGGCTGCTTTATCACCACGCCCATAGAAACCGACATGGGACTGACGATGACCGCGCTTCAGCTGCTGGCCGCGCTGTTCAATCTGCCCGCATGGGCGTGGGCCGCGTCCGTCGCGCTGGGCGGCTTCTGGATGCTGGGGCTGGGACTGATCGCCCGGCCGCGCTATGAAATGACGCGGCTTTACTGGCATCGCCTGACGCTGAAGGAGCGCGGCATACTGTAGCGCCAGCGCGCCGCTGCTCTCGAGTTTTTTTACGCTGCATATCAGAGCGCGCCTTTCATTGCGGCGCGCTCTTTTTGCAAGGCGGCGTGCGCAGGCCGTTTTCTGCGAAAATCGACGCTCTTTGAGAGACGTTTTCACTGTCTGAGAATGCCGCCTGATCTGCATTCCCGGAATGCAGAGGCGCGCCCGTGCGCGTTTGCCTGTCAAAAAGGTCTTAACAAGCCGGCGAACGGGGCTTCAAGTTTTCCGCCGCATGCCGCCCTCTCCGGTTTTTGCTCTGAAAATGGGATTATTCGCCGCATAAATCGTCCCGCCCGCATCGTACTCGCTGTTGCGTTTGAAAATTCGAAAGGGTTCATTCGAGCTCTCCGAAGGTTTTTCGACAGTCCTGCGCGCAGTGCGCGTTTTCCGGCGCGCAATAAAGCAGAGGAGCGCCGCGCTTTCAGAGCGGAAAATTTTCGAAACGGCAGATTTGAGCCCGTCTTCAAAGGCAGCTCTCAGTCTGTCAAAAAATTTCGACAAGCTGGTGGACGGGAGAGCAAGTTTACTCGCCACTGCCACCCGACCAGTTTTGCTAAAAATCTTTCAGATTTCCGGGCGCAAAAACTGCAAGGAAACGATTTTTTCTCTGGGAAATGAGATTTTCCGCCGCTTTCAATCGTCCCGCGCCCGCCATACACGCTGCCGAGCACGATTAAAAGCTCGAGAGGGTTCCAGCTCTCCCGAGCTCTCCAGGGGGTCGACAGCCTGTGAACCCTCTTCAAAGGCAGCTCTTTTCGAAATGACTTTTCAAAATGATTTTAGGAATAAAAGCGGCGTAAAACTGCAGGCGAGCGCCTCTTGAGGCGCGTCCCGGCAACGCCTTTCAGCGACTGACAGAACAAAATGGACGGTATATCCGCAGAGCGGAGAATTTTGCCCTCTCTCCGGCGGCATATATAAAAGGAGGAATTTTCCATGTCCGCATTCGACAGCGCCCACTTCCAGAACCCGCCGTCCGAAAACGCGCCGGTCTACGCCTGGCCGTGGAACGGCCCCATCACGCCCGATCTCATTGACCGCGAACTGGACGAAATGCTGTCCTTTGGCATACGCTCGGTGTACGTCATCCCCATGCCCGCCGATTTTCGCCCGAACAATATGCGCACGCCGCTCTCCCCCGGCTATCTGACGGACGCCTTTTTCGAGCTGATCGCCTATGCCGCCCGCGCCGCGAAGGCGCGCGACATGGGGTTCTGGCTCTACGACGAGGGCGGCTGGCCGTCCGGGAGCGCCAATCGCCGCGTCGTGGCGCTCGAGCCCGATCTGATCCGGCAGGATCTGGTGCGGCGCGCGGTTCGCCTGCCCGCCGGCGTGGCCTATCGCCCCGCGCATGAGGTGATCGCCGCATTCTCGGACGGCGCGCGCGTTCATGCCGGGGATCGCTTTGGCGAGGATCGCCTGCTGGACGAATACTGCGCAAAGCGCGCCGCCGCCACGGCGCTGGCCAATCCGCTCGATGGCCGCGCCACCGATCTGTTCATACGCCTGACCCATGAGCGCTATGCCGCCGCGCTGAAGGATCTGAGCGGCCGCTACGCCCACTATATGTTCACAGACGAGCCGGGCGCGCATATGCCGGCCTGGCGCGACGATCTGCCCGAGCTGTTCATGGACGAATACGGCTACGACCTGACCGAGCGGCTTAGCGCAATCCTCGATCCGGAAAAATACACCGCGCCCGCGGACGAGCAGGTTCGCATAGACTATTACGCGCTGTGCGGCGCGCTGTTTCGGGGGCAGTATCTGCGGCCGATCCGCGACTGGTGCCGCAGTCACGGCATGGCGCTGTGCGGCCATCTCAACCGCGAGGACAGTCTGCACGGCGCGCGGGAGTACGGCTGCGGCAGTCTGCTCGCCGCGCTCCGGCTGATGGATATGCCCGGCGTGGATCTGATCTGGCGGCAGCTGACCGCGCCCGGCATGACCGCCGCGCCCCAGCCCGCCGAGATTCCCTTCTTCACGCGCTTCGCGTCCTCCGCCGCGCGGCAGAACGGCGGCAGGCTGTGCGTGAGCGAGTCCTTCAACATATTCGGCGCAGGACTGACATGGGATCAGACGCGCGCCGTCGCCAACGGACAGTTTGTGCGCGGGCTGACCGTGCTCAACGGCATGAACGTGCCAGCCAACCGCGAGCGCGTCACGCCGCTGGCCATGCGCCCCTGCTATACCCCCGAGGTGCCCGGCATAGGCCATATGCGCGCGCTCAACGCGCTGATCGACCGCACGCAGTATCTGCTCCAGCTGGGCGACGCAATCGTCGACGCCGCGCTCTACGTTCCCGACCGCGACCTGCTCGCCGACGGAGAAACCGCCCGCCGCGCCGCCGATTCCTTCCGCGCGAAGGGACTGGCGCTCGAGCGCGCCGGCGTCGATTTCGACGCGATCGACGACGAGGCGATTCGTATGGCCGCGATTGAGGACGGCGCGCTGCGCATCGGCACGGCCGTCTACAGGGCGGTGATCGTGCCCGAATGCCGCCATATGCCCTCCGACGTCGCCGAAAAGCTCGCACTGCTTGCGCCCTTCACGCCTCAGCCGGTCATGCGCTGCGAAAACGCCGCGCTGCGCGCCCGCCGCATCGCGTTGAGCCGCGGCGAGACGCTGTATTTCATCGTCAACGAGGGCGGAGAATGCTGCGTATCCCGCGTGCGCTTCGACGAGGGCGCGCCCGATTATCGTCTGGCGCTGGAGGAGGGCGCGATTCATCGCCCGGAAATCGCCGAAAGCGGCGAAACCGTCGTGCGGCTTAACGCCGGTCAGGCCTGCGCCTTCCTCTTCACGAGCGACGCGCTTGAAACAGCGCCCGAATACCGCGATATTGCCGCACAGACGCTGTCCGATTTCACATCTGCGCCCGTTTCGGCCTACAAAATCGACGACATGGGCATCCGCCGCGATGAAATCGACGCGCCGTTTTTGCCCGCCGAGCTGGGCGGCTGGCGCGATCGACTGGGCGAAGCGTTCTCGGGCGAGGTACACTACCGCGCGCGCATCGAGCCGAGCTGCACTGTTCAGCCGGGCGACGTCTATCGCCTGGCGCTGGGTCGGGTCGCCTATTCGGCGCGCGTGCTGGTGAACAGCGAGGAAGCCGCGCTGGCCGCCATGCCGCCGTTTGAAGCGACGTTCCCCGCGCCGCAGGGCGCATTCGAATTGACGATCGAAGTGGCCAACACGCCCGCCAACGAAATCGTCCACACCGACGTGATCGACCGCTGGCCGAAGGACGAAATCGGCATGTATCACGAAAAGACGCTGCTGTTCGAGCGGGAATCGCTGGACGGCGGACTGTACGGCCCCGTGACGCTCACGCTGGCGCGGCCGGTCTGACGAAGCAGCCGATTCGCCCCGAACGAATGCGATCAAAAGCGCGATTTTCTGCGCATTTTTGCAAAAAAAGCGCAAAATCCCGCAAAAAACGAACAGCGCCTCCGCCGCCCTCACCGCAGCCGATCTTTCCCGAGGCAGTCGCCCCGCCGACGCCCATGTGAAAAAAGTGTCCGAGCGGCGCAGCGGGCACCCGGCGCGAAGGGCGGCGGGTGAAGCGGATGATATTGCTTGAAGCGCATGGAGGCAGTCGGAGCGATGGCGTTGATCGAAGCAAATGACGTCGGCCTGAACAGCTGACGACGCGCGACTCGGTTGCCGCTGATTGATGCGGGCGACGATGGTCTGAACGGACGACGGTTGTCGAAATAGATGGCGGCGGGCGAATCGGTTGGCGCTGGTTGATGCAGATGACAGTGGGCAACTCGGTTGACGCTGATTGATGCGGGCGACGATGCCTGAACGGATGATGGTTATCGGAGTGGATGACGACGCGCGACTCGGTTGACGCTGATTGATGCGGGCGACGATGCCTGAACGAACGATGGTTATCGAAATAGATGACGGCGGGCGAATCGTATGGCGCTGGTTGATGCGGGCGACAGCGGCTTGAACGGACGATGGTTGTCGGAGTGGATGGCAGCGTTCGAATCGGTTGACATTGGTCGAAGCGGATGGCGGCGGGCTGAACGAACAATAGCAGTCGGAGTGAAGGACGACACGCGAATCGGTTGGCGTTGATTGATGCAGACGGCGATGGCTTGAACGGATATGGTGATCGGAGCGGTTGGCGGCGCGCGACTCGGTTGGTGCTGATTGATGCGGGCGACGATGGTCTGAACGGGTGACGGTTGTCGGAGCGGTTGACGATGCGCGACTCGGTTGGTGCTGATTGATGCGGGCGACAGTGGCTTGAACGGACGACGGTGGCCTGAACGGGTGATGGTTGTCGGAGTGAATGACGACGCGCGAATCGGTTGACGCTGGCTGATGCAGACGGCGATGCCTGAACGGATGACGGTTGTCGAAGCGGATGGCGGCGGGCTATGCGGCGGCGCAGAGACAAAAAACGGCGCGCTTCATTGCTGAAACGCACCGGCGTGAGAGTTTATGCGCGCTTTCGGCGCAGAGGGCGCAGATTGGCCGTGATCGCGCCGCACAGCGCGCCGACGCCCAGCCCCATGAGCAGCTCGAGCGCCAGCATGGACGGCGTGACCAGCAGATCGTTAAACAGCGCGCACACGCCGTAGCCCAGCGCGATGTACACAAGCCCCACGCACGCGCCCTTGACCAGGCCGCGCTCGCCGCCCGGCCGCACTGCGCACAATGCGCCCGCGGCGATGGCGATCAGCTTGAGCGCCTGATTGAGCGCGCCCAGCGCCGTGTCGCTCAGCGCCGCCCACACCACGAGCGCCGACAGAATCAGCATGCCGACGAGCGTCGCGCCTATGGCCGCGGCCAGTCCGCGCAGAAGCGCCGCGATCACGCCGCGCCTTGATTGTTCCGCCATGATGAATCACCCCTTTGCCGCCATAATATGCGCGCTCGTCCGCCTTAATGACGTTTTTGAGCGTCCACAGCGACAAATGAAAAGATTTTTGTTGCATTTTGCGCGCGGATACTGTATGCTTATGATACTGGCTAAATGCCCAACAATGAAAGGAGATTCGATATGAACCGCAAGCATCTGTCCCTGCTGGCCCTGATTCTGGCGCTGGTGCTGACCTGCGCGCCTCTGAGCGCTCTGGCCGAGAGCTATTCCTCCACCGCCCTCACGCTGAAGAACCCCGCCGTCACAATCGACGGCAAGACCTACTCCGCCGAGGTTGCGCTGACCATAGACGGCGGCGTGGATATGGAAAACGGCATGGGCCGTCTGCTGTTCTCGCTGATGGGCGGCGACCAGACCGCGCTGAGCGGCGGCGCCAACTGGAACGGCGAGGCCATCATCGCCGGCCTGGACGGCATGAAGAAGAGCGTCAAGCTGCCCTTCACAACGCTGACCGAGCAGTTCGCGAGCGATCTGGGCGATCTGAACGATATGTCGGAGATGTTTGCGGCGCTTGAGCCGCAGCTGAACGATCTGCTGGGCGCCTTCACCGCGCTCATGGACTATGTGCCCTCCAGCGAGGTCGCCGAGCAGCTGTCCGATCTGGCCGTCAAGGCGCTGCACATCGAGCACACCGCGGACACCAGCTATGAGTACGACGACGAGACCACTCTGGTGGGCGACTGCTATGAGTTTGAAACCAGCGCCGCCGACCTGATCAAGCTGATCGAGGACTGCCGCGCGCTCGATCCCGAGCTCGACGCGCTGATCAGCGATCTGGCCAACGCCTTCAACGCCCTTCTGGCCGCCGCCGACGACTCGCTGGGAATCGAAGTCACCACACTCCCGGTTTCCATCAGCGGCTATATGCTGACCACCGAAAACGGCGACTACGTCCTCTCCTACGACGCGAAAAACACCGAGGATGGAAGCGACACAATCTCCTATGAGTGCGTCTCGTTCAACAACGAAAACGACACGCACGTCAACATCTACGCCGCGATCCCCGACGAATACGGCCCGACGAACTACATGATCGCCGACGTTGTGATCCCCAAGGCCGACGGCGACATGAGCGTCTCCATCTACATGGACAACATCGAGGAAAACGGCAAGTCCGAGGGTGAGGGCTTCCACCTGCTCTTTAGCACCAACAACGCCGCCCGCAGCGCGACGCTGAGCCTCACCTACTTTGAGGACTACCTCTACGAGGACGAGCTGTACGAGGATGTGGGCACATTCACGCTCACCTATCTGGCCGGCGAAACCGCGACCGATGAAAGCGGCGTGACCTACCCCGGCAAGGTGATATTCGAAATGAGCGAAAACGACGAGCTGTACGCCACCGCCAGCATCGAGACCGAGCTGCGCCTGTACACCTCCGATCAGGCCTATGCCGCCAGCGACGACGTCATTGACCTCACAAACCCCAGCAGCGAGGATATGGAAGAGCTGGACAATGAGTTCTCCACGGTTTTCGAAAACGCCGTCTCCATACTCGCCGCCGCGCCCGGCGTGGCCGAGCTGCTCTCGCTCTTCGGCCTCAACTGACGTACAATCACCACTCTTCCCGGAGCCGTCTGAATCAGGCGGCTCCTCTGCTTGTCAAAAAAGAATTTGACAAGCTGGTGGACGGGAAACAAACTCCCACGCTGCATGCCACATTCTCCAGCCTTAGCTCTGGAAATGGGATTTTCCGCCGCAAAAAGTCGTTTGCCCCATCGCACACGCTGCCGGATATGTTTGAAAATTCGAGAGAGTTCGACCCTTTCGAGCTCTCCGAAGGTTTTGCGACAGTCTGGCGGGGGAGCAAGCCCCACGCACCTGCCGCTCCTGCCAGTTTTGCTCTGGAAATGGGATTTTCCGCCGCTTTCAATCGCCCCGCCACGCCCGTACACGCCGCCGGGCGCGATTGGAAACTCGAGAGTTTTTCGACTGTATGCGGAGCCGTCTGAATCAGGCGGCTCCTCTGTTTTTTCCAGATAACAGCGCGCCTTGAGAGGGCATGACGCGCGCGGCGGAGATTTTTCGCAGCGCCGTATCGAGCGCTGTCAGGCCGAGGACATAGCGGCGCGCGCCTTGGATTGGAAAGAATAAAATAATAAGCAAAATTGAAAATTGGCTATTCCAATCCGGCGGCGAATATGTTATAATCTGCGGTGTAGGGGAATTTGTATCCCCGCGACGCAATATTGGGGAGGTATATCCACATGGGCAAAAACGCTGATGCGGTTCTGAGCCAGTTTACTCAGGCCGAAGAAGAGAAAAAGGTTGACACGTCCCGCAAGCTGAAGGTTGGCATCATCGGCACCGGCTGGATCGCCGAGGCGCATATCCAGAGCTACAAGAACATGCCCGACGTCGACGTCGTCGCCGCCGCCGATCTGATCCCCGGCAAGGCCGAGGCCTTCATGGAGCGCTTTGGCGTTGAGGGCGTTCGCTTCTACCCCAGCCACAAGGAAATGATCGACAACGAGCAGCTGGACGCCGTTTCCGTCTGCACCTACAACGCCGCCCACGCTGTTCCCACCATCTATGCCCTCGAGCATGGCGTGAACGTCCTGCTGGAGAAGCCCTTCACCGTCACCACTGAAGAGGCCATCGAAGTCATGCGCGCCGAGAAGAAGAGCGGCAAGGTGCTGTCCATCGGCTTCCAGCCCCGCGGCGACGAGAATATGCAGAACATCAAGAAGATCGTCGATTCCGGCGTTCTGGGCAAGATCTACTACATCCAGACCGGCGGCGGCCGCCGTCGCGGCATCCCGAACAGCACATTCATCGAGAAGAAGACCGCCGGCATCGGCGCTCTGGGCGACATCGGCTGCTATTCTCTGGACGTCGTGCTGAACGCCATCGGCTATCCGAAGCCCCTGACCGTTTCCGGCTACAAGTCCGCCTACTTCGGAACCAACCCGAAGTACGCCACCCCCGACAAGTTCCACACCGCCGAGGAGAACGCCAAGCGCTTCAGCGTTGACGATTTCGCCGCCGCGTTCGTGCGCCTGGAGGGCGACTGCATTCTGGACTTCCGTATCGCCTGGGCCATGCACGTCGACACCCCCGGTGACACCATACTCTTCGGCACCGAGGGCGCTCTGCGCATCCCCTCGACCGACTGCTGGAACGGCACGTTCACCAGCCCGATGACGCTGTATCATGACGTTGCCGGCAACCATGTGCAGACCACCATCCCGCTGATCCCCCACAAGGGCCCCGGCCTGTTCGACATCAAGATCCGCAGCTTCCTGGACGCTGTGAAGAACGGCACGCCCGCGCCCGTTCCCACCAGCCAGATCCTGTACAACCAGGCCATCATCGACGGCATCTGCAAGTCCGCCGAGGTCGGCCACGAAATCGAGATCGAGATCCCGGAGATCTAAGCGTCTGATTTCAATCCCCGTTCAGCTTTTCATAAGCCGGGCGGGGATTTTTCGCTCAATGCAAAAGAAAGGAGCCTCGACATGGCCTTCATTCCGATCGTCGTCCCGAGCAAAAATGAAAAATTCCGCCTGATTGCGGGCGTTCTGCTGATCATTCTGGGCCTGTTCTTCGCCGTCACCGGCCTGACGATTTCCTCCGAAGCGCTCGACACGGCCACAATCGGCACAGACGCGCTGTCGACCGGAAAGAACTACTATATCGAAGACGCCGTCATACTCGATCAGTTCGGCTACACCGAAAAGGACGGGCAAACCGTCTCCTATGAATGCGCCGTCGGCTTCGGTCTGGCAAACGACGAATGGGTCGTCACGGCGATCGAGGTGCCGCTCAAAAGCGCGCTGTTTTCCACCGTGCAGGATTATCTGAACGACTCGTCGCAGAACATCGGCGATCTGCGCATGCCGATGTACGTCAGCGCGGGGACTCTGGACGCTGAATTCTGCCGCTTCCTCGATTCCTATTTCGAGGATGTGTTCGGCGCGGACAACGCGGACTACACCGTCGTGAATCTCCAGCTGAAATACCGCGGCGCGGACGAGGCGGCCTTCAAAAAGTCAATCGATTCGGATCGATTCACGCTGATGGGGCTGGGCGCGGCGATTGCCGTGATCGGCGCGCTGCTGTTCGGGCTGGGGCTCGGCCAGCGCCGCAAGCGCCTTGACGCGCTCGAAAACGCCGCGCCGGCCGACAGCACCGCCGACAGCGCTGCCTCCGACGAAAGCGCCTGGTGAATGCGATCTCGAAATTCTTCATGGCATAAAGAAACGGAAGAGGATGTTCTCCCCTTCCGTTCCAGGCTGTCGAAAAAACCTTGGAGAGCTCGAGAGGGCCGGAGCTCTCTCGAGCTTTTAATCGTGCCCGGCGGCGTGTACGGCGGGCGCGGGACGATTTTTGCGGAGGAAAATCTCATTTTCCAGAGCAAAAATCGTTTCCTTGCAGTTTTTGCGCCCGGAAATCTGAAAGATTTTTAGCAAAAACTGGTAGGGGTGGCAGTGGCGGGGGAGCTTACTCTCCCGTCCACCAGCTTGTCAAAAACTTTTTTGACAAGCTGAAACGGAAGAGGATGTTCTCCCCTTCCGTTCTTTTTATGCGTCTTTGAAAGCCCTGCCCAGCCGCCCACCCCATGTGAGGCGTCTGAAACTGGCTCTGACGGGCGCGTTACTCGGCCTTGTCAGATTCCGCGCTCTCGCTGTCGGGCGCTTCCTCGGCGCTGCAGGAGCACGCACAGCCGTCGCAGGAAGCGCACGCGTCGTCCTGCTTCTCCTCAGGCTGCTCTGCGGGCTTTTCCTCGGGCTTTTCTTCAGCCTTGGGCCAGTTGATATAGACCTTGCTGTCCTCGGCCTTGGGTTCCTCGGCGGTCTCGGGCGCTTCCTCTGCCTTGGGCGCTTCGGCGGGCTCTTTGCTCTCCTCGTTGACCTTCGCGCCGCAGTTGGGGCAGAACTTCACGCTGCGGTCGATCACCTTGCCGCAGGCGGCGCAGCGGCGCACATTGCGGATGCGGTCGACCTCGGCGCGCAGAGCCTCGATCTCCTGACAGAGCGCGGTCACGCGGTCGCACAGCGCGGTGATGCTCTCGTCGGGCTGCACGCCGCGCTGACGGCAGCTGTAATAGATCTGACCGATCTGATGATACAGCGCGTCAAACTCAGACTGCTTCTGGCTGATCTGATGCTGAATCTTCATCACATTGGCGGTCTTCTGCGTAGACGCCGCGATGCTGCTCGCCTTCTTGCTCAGTTCATCGAAAAATGCCATAATATTCACTCCTTCTGTCATTGTCAAACCGGCTCACAGGAAACTGTATGCCGGCGTCGCTTGCCTCATTCCATGGTCTTATTATACCCGCTTGCGGCCATAATATCAAGTTTTCTGGCGTTTTCACGCCGTTTTCTAGTATAATTCTAATCTTTTCCGGTCAAAATGAGGGGCATGACAGAGAGGAGGAATCGTCCTTGCTCACGCTCTTTATCCGCGCGCTGCTGCTCTACATCGCGCTGGTGGCCTTTACGCGCGCCATGGGCAAGCGCCAGATGGGGCAGCTCCAGCCCTATGAATTCGTCATGACCATGCTGATCGCCAATCTGGTCGCCTCGCCGATGAGCGATGTGGCCACGCCGCTGCTGCACGGCCTGCTGCCGGTGGCCGCGCTGTTCGTCGCCCATTCGGCGATCACGCTGCTGAGCCTGCGCTCCGACCGGATGCGCTCGTTCTTTTCCGGCAAGCCCTCGCTCATCATTTCGAAGGGCGTGTGGCAGCAGCAGGAGATGAAAAAGCTCTGCCTGACAATCGCCGACGTGCTGGAGGGACTGCGCACAGCCGGCATACTCGACCCGGCCGAGGTGGAAACCGCCGTCGTCGAGGCCAACGGCTCGATCAACGCCTTCCCCTATGCCGACAGGCGCCCGCCCACCGCCGCCGAGATGAGCGTCGATCCCGGCTATGAGGGGCTGCCCATGACGCTCATCATGGACGGCCGCATACAGTCGGGCAATCTCAGCACGGCGCAGCTGACTCCGGCGCGGCTCGAGCGTTTGCTGTCAGCGCGCCGCCTGGCTGCGGAGGGCGTGTTCTTTTGCAGTCTGGACACGCAGGGGCGCATGACGATACAGGATCGCGCCGGAAAGGTCACGCAGTTTCAGGCGATCGACCCGGGCGAGGTGAAATGGTGATATGAAGCGTTCTCTCATCGCAATGCTGGCTGCGCTGACGCTGTCGCTGGGAATCTGCGTGTCCGGCATGCTGGTCATACGGCACGTCGCGCTGGAAATG
The DNA here is from genome assembly GCA_934636425.1 of uncultured Clostridia bacterium. Classification (GTDB taxonomy): domain Bacteria; phylum Bacillota; class Clostridia; order Christensenellales; family Aristaeellaceae; genus Firm-10. The sequence goes on along the minus strand of CAKUAV010000031.1, from coordinate 3,858 downwards.
GAGGAGATGCGCGTCAGCGCCGTCAAGCTGCTGGAGGCCGGAAAGACCGACGAGGCCGCCGAGCAGATCACGCAGATGGCCGATATGTGGGCGTGGCACGAGCCGCTGCTGGAGACCATATCGCCGCACGAGACGCTGCACGCCGTGACCGAGCTGATCACCGAGGCCGACGCCAATCTCACAGTGGGCGACACGGACGACCTGCACCGCTCCATGATGCTGCTCGAGCTGGCCATTGAGCATCTCTTCATCGAGGAGCAGTTCATGATCAGCAATATTTTCTGAGCCGTTCGCGGCGCTGTTTCGCCCGGCACATTGCCGGGCATACCGCCGTGTCAAAACGCTCGATTGAACGCCGCCCTCCCTGCGGAGATTTTGCGTTGAGACAAGCGCAGATCGCTCAATGGTTTCGCGTTTTTTGGGGGCGGACGCGGCGAAAGAACCGCGAGGCCTTGCGGCGTTTCCTCTCGAAAGGCGCTTTGAGGACGAGGGGCAAGGGCGCTTCTGCGGAGTGCGAGACTGGACGCATGGGCAGGCCATGCTTTTGACGGCCATAGCGAAAGAAGCGGCGAAGCATTGTGTCGCTTCCTCACGAAAGGGGCTTTGAGGACGAGGGGCAAGGGCGCTCCTGCCAAGTGCGAGACGGGGCGAACGGGCGGCTATACTTTGACGGACGCGGCGAAAGAACCGCGAAGCATTGCGTCGCTTCCTCACGAAAGGGGCTTTGAGGACGAGGGGCGAGGGCGCTCCTGCCAAGTGCGAGACTGGACGCATGGGCGGGCCATGCTTTTGACGGCCATAGCGAAAGAAGCACGAAGCTCTGCATTGTATCCTCTTGAAAGATGCTTTGAGGGCGAGGGGCGAGGGCGCTTCTGCCAAATGCGAGACGGGGCGAACGGGCGGCTATACTTTGGCGGACGCGGCGAAAGAACCGCGAAGCCTTGCGGCGCTTCCTCTCGAAAGGGGCTTTGAGGACGAGGGGTGAGGGCGCTTCTGTGGTGTGCGAGACGGGACAAATGGGCAGCTATACTTTGACGGACGCGGCGAAAGAACCGCGAGGCCTTGCGGCGCTTCCTCTCGAAAGGGGCTTTGAGGGCGAGGGGCGAGGGCGCTTCTGCGGTGTGTGAGACGAGTACAAAGGGGCAGGCCATGCTTTTGACGGCCATAGCGAAAGAACTACAAAGCCTTGCATCGCTTCCTCACGAAAGGGGCTTTAAGGACGAGGGGTGAGCGCGCTCCTGCCAAGTGCGAGACGGGGCAAAGGTCAAACCATACAAAAATCGTCCTGCCCCCTTGACAGAGCCGGTTTGCTGTCGTACAATGAGAATCGTGCTGTTTACTGGGGGCGGCGCTCGTCTCGCGGCGCAAACCGAACACCCTGTAAAATCGCACAGGTTTCTATATGTTGTATTGACTTTAGCGGTCAACCACTATATAATGTATATATCGTTGAGCTTCACCGGAGCGGGCAGGGAGCGATGCCTGCTCTTTTAGTGTGTTATTGAACAGATGAAGACTAAAAATGCCGGAGGGAACTGCCATGACTGAAACCATCATCAAGCGGGACGGGCGCAAGACCGCCTTCGAACTCGAGAAGATCTCCAAATCCATTGCCAGAGCCTTTCATGACAGCAACCGCACGCCCGGAGAGACCGACATCGCCCGCCTGACCGACGCCGTCGTCGACAGTCTTCCGCAGAGCGAGAGCACGGACGTGGACGCCGTTTACGAGATCGTCTTTAAGACGCTCAAGCGATCCGGTCTCGACGACGTGGCCGACAGCTATGCCGCCTACCACCTGCGCCGCTGCCGCGAGCGCGAGAAAAACAGCCGCCTGATGCGCATTTACGACGACATCACCAACAAAAAGGCCGCCGACAGCGACATAAAGCGCGAGAATGCCAACATCAACGGCGACAGCGCCATGGGCGCGATGCTGCGCTACGGCTCCGAGGGCGCAAAGGAGTTCAACGAGCTGTTTGTGCTCAAGCCCGAGCACGCCCGCGCGCACCACTGCGGTGACATCCATATCCACGACATGGACTTCCTGACGCTGACCACCACCTGCTGCCAGATCGACCTGATCGACCTCTTCCGCGGCGGCTTCTCCACCGGCCACGGCTATCTGCGCGAGCCGAACGACATCATCAGCTATTCCGCGCTGGCCTGCATCGCCATTCAGGCCAACCAGAACGACCAGCACGGCGGCCAGTCGATCGTCAATTTCGACTACGCCATGGCCGAGGGCGTGAAGAAGACATTCGTCAAGCGCTACCGCGAGAACATGGCGCGCGCCGCCGAGCTGATCGGCGAATTGGACGACGCTTCCGAGGCCGTAAGCCGCTATACCGCCGCGCTGAAGGCCAAGGGCGTTGCCGCCACGCTCGAGCAGAACGACGCGTTTCTTCAGGCCGAGCAGACCGAGCTGGCGGCTCTGGGCATGAAGGACGATGTGATCGCCCGCTGTCAGGAATTCGCGCACAAAAACGCCGTCAAGGAGACCGATCGCGCGACCTATCAGGCCATGGAGGCGCTCATTCACAACCTCAACACAATGAACTCCCGCGCCGGCGCGCAGGTGCCCTTCAGCTCGATCAACTACGGCATGGACACCTCTCCCGAGGCGCGCATGGTGATGCGCAATCTGCTCCTGGCCACAGAGCGCGGTTTGGGCAACGGCGAAACGCCGATTTTCCCGATTCAGATTTTCCGCGTCAAGGAAGGAATCAACTTCAACCCCGGCGAGCCGAACTACGATCTGTTCCATCTGGCCTGCCGCGTCTCCTCGAAGCGCCTGTTCCCGAACTTCTCGTTCCAGGACGCGCCGTACAACCTCAAATACTACAAGCCCGGTCATCCCGAGACCGAGGTGGCCTACATGGGCTGCCGCACGCGCGTCGTGGCCAACGTCTATGACCGCGATCAGGAAATCACCTATCGCCGCGGCAACCTGAGCTTCACCTCGATCAACCTGCCCCGCATCGCCATCCGCGCGAAGGGCGACATGGACTTCTTCTGGAGCGAGCTGGATCGCCTGATCGACCTCACCGTCGATCAGCTTATGGCGCGCTTCAAGATTCAGGCCGCCAAGCACGTCTACAACAGCCCGTTCCTGATGGGTCAGGGCGTGTGGCTGGGCAGCGAGAAGCTCAGCTGGAACGACGAGGTGGGCGAGGTGCTCAAGAACGGCACGCTGTCGGTCGGCTTTATCGGCCTGGCCGAGACGCTCAAGGCGCTCACCGGCAAGCATCACGGCGAGAGCGAGGATTCTCAGGCGCTGGGTCTGAAGATCATCGGCCATATGCGCCGCCGCTGCGACGAATACAGCGAGAAGCTCCACATGAACGTCACGCTGCTGGCGACGCCCGCCGAGGGCCTGTCCGGCCGCTTCGTGCGCATGGATCGCGAGATTTTCGGCTCGATCGAGGGCGTCACCAACCACGAATACTACACCAACAGCTTCCACATACCGGTCTATTTCCCCATCAGCGCGGCGAAAAAGATCCGTCTGGAAGCGCCCTATCACGAGCTGACCAACGCCGGCCACATCTCCTATGTCGAGATGGACGGCAACGCGTCGGCCAACCTCGAGGCCTTTGAGCGCATTGTGCGCTACATGAAGGAGTGCGGCATAGGCTACGGCTCGATCAACCATCCGGTCGACCGCGACCCTGTGTGCGGCTACAACGGCATCATCGGCGACACCTGTCCGCAGTGCGGCCGCGCCGAGAACAATCACAAATTCGAGCGCATTCGCCGCATCACCGGCTATCTGGTGGGCACGCTGGATCGCTTCAACAACGCCAAGCGCGCCGAGGAAAGCGAGCGCGTCAAGCACAGCCTGAGCGAATCATAAAA
>CAKUAV010000030.1 GCA_934636425.1 uncultured Clostridia bacterium | reverse complement strand
ATTTCACCGCGCAACCGCCAGAGTGCGCCGCCCCGTCAGTTTCTTGCCGACAGTCATACACCGCGCCGTATAGCGCGATTTTGGAAGGCATCGAAGCGTCGCATTCGTCCCAAATGCGACGCATTTCACCGCTCAAATGCCAGAGTGCGCCGCCCGCCGTCAATCCCATGCCGGCAGCCATACACCGCGCCGTATAGCGCGCCGTGGGAAGGCATCGAAGCGTCGCATTCGTCCCAAATGCGACGCATTTCACCGCGCAACCGCCAGAGTGCGCCGCCCCGTCAGTTTCTTGCCGACAGTCATACACCGCGCCGTATAGCGCGCCTTGGGGAAGCATCGAAGCGGCGCGCTTGTCCCAAATGCGACGCGTTTCACCGCTCAAATGCCAGAGTGCGCCGCCCGCCGTCAGTCCCATGCCGGCAGCCATACACCGCGCCGTATAGCGCGATTTGGGAAGCCACCGAAGCGACGCATTTGTCCCAAATGCGTCGCGTTTTGTCGCTCAAACGTGCCAAAGTGCGCCGCCTCGCCAGTTTCTTACCGACAGTCATACACCGCGCCGTATAGCGCGCATTGGGGAAGCATCGAAGCGGCACACTTGTCCCAAATGCGACGCATTTCACCGCTCGAACGCGCCAAATATGAATAGAGCGCCGCATATTCGTCATAAAAATGCGCATCTTTTTGCCAAAACGGCTGTGGATAACTCAATTCGTCTCATTTTTTAGACATTATTCCGTATTATACGCGCACATTCGCGCGGTTTTGTGCGGGTATTTGGCGATCGCTTTACGCATGCGTCATCTTTTCTTTGTGCCATCGCCGAATTATTCCAGTATTCAGTATGGACTCCGGCTTTCCCAAAACATGATGCAGACCAATGTTAATTGTCGCGCTTTGCATTGACTTTTTGCGTGCCATGGGCTATAATAACATTTGTTGTCAGGGCGTGTGCCTGTAGCTCAGCCGGATAGAGTGCTTGGCTACGAACCAAGAGACCGGGGGTTCGAGTCCCTCCAGGCACGCTGACAGAGCAGTCGAGTCGTTTGATTCGGCTGCTTTCTTTTTGCACTTTTCCGCTCTTTTGATAAAAAATAATCACAAAACAGCCGATATTCACATTTATCGCCCTTGCCCTGCCGCCCGCCAATGTTCTATAATAGACGTGCATGATTGCTTTTCAATCGGGAAGGATATGGATATGAAAAACTTTTTTCTGGGCTGCAACGGCGATCTGAAGGGCGGCGTTGAAGAGGGACTGCGCATGAAGCGCATGGGCGTGGACTTTTTCGAGCTGGCGCACACGCCGACCACCGATGTGGACGAGGCGCTGACCATCCGCGATACGCTGAGGAAGTGCGCCATCACGCCCTGGTCGGTTCACGGCCGCTATCTGGATCGCGAGAGCTGGCCGACGCTCGAGGGCTTCGAGCACGACGCGCGCATTGCGCATCTCCTCGGCGCGCGGGTCATCGTAACCCATTCGCCCGCCAGGCTCGAGGGCGGCGCGTTCGATTATGACCGCTTCTATGAGGCCGGCAAAATCGCCGAAAAATACGAGCTGGACATGGCCATCGAAACCTGCCATCTGGGCACCGATATGCCCTACTCCACCACGAGCTACCACGACCTGATCGAGATCGTCGATCACCTGAATATGCCCAACGTCGGCATCAACATCGACACGGGTCATACGCACGTCGGCGACCGGCGCGACGTTGAAACGGTCGTGCGCGAGGTCGGATCGCGGCTCAAGACGCTGCACATACACGACAATTTCGGCGCGCGGGACGATCATCAGCCGGTCGGTCTGGGGCTGATCAACTGGCGGGAGGTGCTGCGCGCGCTGCGTGAATCGCCCTATTGCGGCCCGCTGATGCTCGAACTGAGCGGCGGCCATCAGGGACGCGAGCTGCTGCGCCGGTTCGGCTACGACACGAGCGCTGAGCAGGAAATCGTCTGGTCGCGCGCCTGGCTCAAGTGGAACTGGGACGAGCTGGACTACGAAGCGCTGCACGGCGAAAACGCCTGAGCCGAAAGGAGCTGCACAAATGATTCGACTGATCGCGCTGGATTTCGACTATACGCTCATCGACTATCAGGACGGTCAAAAGCCGCGCATCGAGCCAGAAGCGCTGGCGCTGCTGAACCGGCTGTGCGAGCGCGGCGTTAAAGCGGGCATTGTGACTGGCCGCGCGTTCGACGGCTTTGCGGCGACGCTGGCCGACGTGGGCGGCGACTGGCGCGCGCCGTTTCCGGCCTACATGATCGCATCGGATTCCTTCATCTATCAGAAGGACGCTAAGGGCGACTTTTCCGCCGACGAAGCGGGCAACGCCGCCGCCCGAGCGCGCATTATGGCCGGCGTTCAGGCGCTGCTCCCGCACGTCGAGCCGTGCCTGAAGCATCTTCAGGAAAACGGCGTGCCGATCAGAGCCTGGTCGGTTGATTCCGCCCACGGCCTGACGGTCGAAACCGACGCGCCCGAATCCGCCGCGCGCGCCATCGCGCTCTCCAAGGGCCTGTTCCCCGGCGGCCAGCTGTCGCGCAACCATCATCTCTTCCATGTCACGCCCGAGGGCGAGGGCAAGGGCATGACCGTGCTGCGCTATGCCCGGTCGCTGGGCTGTCGCCCCGATGAGGTGCTCTGCATCGGCGATTCGCTGAACGATCTGACCATGCTGGACGGCCGCTTTGGCTTTTACAGCGGCACGGTGGCGAACGGCGCGCCCGAGGTCAGGGCGGCCGTGCTGAAAAGCGGCGGCGTGGTATCCGAAAGGCGCGCCTCGCTGGGCGCGGCGGACTGCATCATACAGACGCTTGAGCGGATTGGGCAGAGCGTCTGAAGGCTTGTCAACCGCCGCGATTTGATATATAATAGGAACTGGCCTTCTCGGGCCAAAACGTATCCATCGCAATACGGCGCGCCAAACTGCGCACCCCAACCGTGAAAAGGACATTGCATGAGCAGAGAAGAACGGGACATTCAGAATTTCATCAAGCGAATCCAGCCGTCGATCCGCTATTTCTACCGCGCCGCCTATGCCGTCACCGCCGACCGGCAGATGGCCGAATATGTGCTGGGCAGCGCGCTGGTCGACTCCTATCTGCGCGGCGTCGCGCCGGCTGGGAATCTCGGCTTCCGCGACAGCATACTCGCCGTCATTCGCGAAAAGGCGCTCGCTCAGCTCAAGGCTGAGCCGGGCGAAAACGAGTGGGACGGCCTGCTCGCCCAGCCGCAGAACGGCGACCGGCTGGCCGAGCTTGTGCTGCGCGAGCCGCTCGAAACGCAGCGCATGATCGTGCTGCGCTACGGCTGCGCGCTGACCATACGCGAAATCGGCGCGCTCCTGAACATCGATCCCGGTCAGGTTCAGGATACGCTGAGCCGGAGCCGGCTGCATATGGAGCGCATACTCAACAACGAAAAGCTGCCCACCCATCCGTTCGACAAGCTGGCCATGCGCACCGTCCGGCGGCTGATGAACAACGAATCCGCCGATCAGATCGACGTGTCCTATCTGCTGCACAACTTTGAGATGGAATTGAGCGGCCGCCATCGCCGCCGCCGCGTCGTGCTCAAGACCGTGCGCTGGCTCCTGCTGACGCTCTTCGCGCTGATCTGCGCCGTCACGCTCTGGCTGATCGCCGTGCTGATGGAGATGTAGCGCGCCTTTCATACACACGCTTTCACCGATGCACCGTTCGAGCCGCGCAAGGGCGCATGAGAACACAATCGCCCTCTAAAAAGGCATCGAAAAAAGCCAACGCAATCTCCGCTTCGCAAATCCCCTTCTATTTCCCCGGCTGAGCCGCATCCGCCACACAAAAGCGCTCCCTCATCCGCAGATAAGCGAGCGCAAAAACACATATAGAACCGCCGCTGGAAGGATTTATCCCTCTTCCCGCGGCGGTTTGCTTTTTCATTCTTGCGGCCCGATCACCGTGCGCAGCGTGCCGATGTTCTCAATGGACACCTCCAGCACGTCGCCCGGCTTGAGCCACTGGCGCTGCTCCTGCGGCAGGCCGAGAATCACGCCGTCCGGCGTACCTGTGAATATCAGATCGCCCGGCTCAAGCGTCATGACGCTCGAGACATAGCTCACGATGTCCGCGCAGCTGAATATCATATCGCCCGTGCTGGCATACTGGCGCAGCTGGCCGTTCACAGCGCAGGCAATCTCCAGTTCCTGTATCTCGTGCAGCGAGTCAACGGTCGCAACCCACGGCCCGACCGGCGCGAAGCCGTCCGGCGTCTTGCCCGCCAGCCACTGGCTCGAGCGGCTCTGCCAGTCGCGCGCGGAGAGATCGTTGCCGCAGGTGCAGCCGAACACATAGTCCATCGCCTCGTCTGCGGCGACGTGACGCGCCCGCCGGCCGATCACCATGACCAGCTCGGCCTCATAATCCAGCTGACACACGCCGCGCGGAATGGCCACGCTGCCTTTGTGCGCCGAAAGCGCCGTGCCAAACTTGCTGAACAGCACCGGCGCATCCGGCAGGCTCTCGCCGCATTCCTTCACATGGCGGCCGTAATTCACGCCCACGCACACGATCTTGCCCGGCCTGCTCACAACCGGCAGAAAATGCGCGTCCTCAACCGCGATGGGCGTTTCCCTGGCCTCGGCCATCTCGAGCGCGCGCGGCAGTTCCTCGCTGCGCGCAATCGCGTCCATCATTGTATTGTAGCCCACGCCGGCCAGCGGAATCAGCCCCTGAGCCGTCTTGGCGCACAGGCAGGTCTGCCCGTTTCGTTCTATCTGAGCCAGTTTCATCGCATATATCCTCCTTGACGCTCTGTTCTCTCTATTATACCAGCTCTTGCGCCCGACCGCAAATCTGTTTTTGCGCCTGTTTACCGTTTCTCGCTTGCGCCGCAGCGCGCAAACGGCTACAATAAGCGCGTTGACTATTTTATTGCAAAGGATGCGACAAACATGGCCTGCCTTGAAGCCATCGCAATCATCATGGGCGTTTCGTTCGCCGGCGATCTGCTGGGCGCCGTGCTGCCCCTGCCCGTGCCCGGCAGCATATACGCTCTGGTGATCATGCTTCTTCTGCTGCTCACACGCGCCGTCAAGCTGGAAAAGGTGCGCGCGACCGGCGATTTTCTCATAAGCCTCATGCCGCTCATGTTCATTTCTCCCTCCGTCGGGCTGATGTTCGACTTCGCCGCCTACAAGGACATCCTCGCGGCGCTGCTGGTCATCTGTCTGGTCTCGACGCTGGTGGTCATGGCGGTCACGGGGCGCGTCTCACAGGCGATCATCCGCCGCACGCAGGCGAAAGGGGAGACGCAGCGATGAACGAATTTTTCGCAAACATCGCCTATTTCGGCGTGTTTCTGAGCATAGGCAGCTATCTTGTCGGCGTGTATCTCAACCGCCGCTTCAAATCGGCGCTGCTCAATCCGCTGCTGGTCTCGATCGTATTGTGCATGGCGTTTCTGGCCGTGTTCAAAATCGACTTTGCCACGTTCAGCCACGGCAAGGGCAACACCGGCGCGACCATGCTGCAAAACCTGCTCACCCCCACCACCGCCTGCCTGGCCATTCCGCTCTACGAAAAGATCGGCGCGCTGAAAAAGCAGCCGCTGGCGATACTGCTGGGCATAGGATCGGGCGTGCTGGCCAGCGTGGGCACAATATGGCTCATGAGCAGACTCTTTTCGCTCACGCTCGAGCAGTACATCACGCTGCTGCCCAAGTCGATCACCACGGCCATCGGCATGGATCTGTCGGACACGCTGGGCGGCATGGCCAACGTCACAGTGGCCTGCATCATACTGACCGGCATATTCGGCAATCTCGTCGCATCCGGCTTTCTGAAATTGTGCCGCGTGACCGACCCGATCGCCGTGGGGCTTGCCATAGGCACGTCCTCCCACGCCGTGGGCACCGCCCGCGCCCGCGAGCTGGGCAAGACTCAGGAGGCCATGAGCAGCCTGTCCATCGCCGTGGCCGGACTGATGACCGTCGTCGCCGCATCGATCTTTGCAATGATCTACTAAAGCCGGCCTTTTTACGGGCTCTTTGCTGAAAGCCGGGCGAGAAATCGCTGCCGCGCCGCCATGCCCTGATTTGCCTTCTTTGCCCGCATTCTCAATGCAGCGCCATGAAGCGCGGCGGCTGTCCCTGATTTTCAGGGCGAGCCCTGTCTGCGCGCCGCTCTCATTGCGAGCCGCCGCATTCGTTTTTCAGCCATGGCAGAAATCATCGCTGACGCGCAAAAACCGGACGCAGGGGTTTTCCCTCCCACGCCCGGTTTTTTTGCCGCCGGTCAAAGCGCCTGAAGCACGCCCAGACCATCGAGCAGTATCTTTACGCCCAGCAGTATGAGTATCGCGCCGCCGACGATCTCGGCTCTCTTCTTATAGCGCGCGCCGAACACATTGCCCACCTTCACGCCCGCCATGGAGATCAGGCAGGTCGTGCAGGCGATTATGAGACAGGCCAGCGCCGTGCCCGCCAGCGCGCCGCTGACTCCCAGCTGCACCGGCACGCAGGCGAACGTGACGCCGACGGCCAGCGCGTCTATGCTGGTGGCGATCGCCAGCATGAGCATTTCCTTAAAATGCAGCGTCGCCGTCTCCTCTTCCTCGTCCGGCCCCAGCGCTTCGCGGATCATATTGCCGCCGATCAGCCCCAGCAGCACGAACGCGCACCAGGGCGCGACGGCGTTTATGAAGCGCGCGAACTGTATGCCCAGCACATAGCCCGCAAACGGCATGATTCCCTGAAACGCGCCGAACCACGCGCCCACGATCAGCATATCCCGCCGGCGAATTTTCCGCATGGCCAGTCCCTTGCAGATCGCCACGGCGAACGCGTCCATAGACAGCCCCACCGCCAGCAGCAAAAGCTCGCCCAGTCCCATTGAGTCAACCTCCCATCGCTGTGCTTTCCTTTTGTTTTACGCGCGCGCCGCTCCCTTCAGCACCGGAGCGCGTCTCAAAAAGCGAATGCCTCGCGGCAAACGCGGCGTTTATGGGCGCATTGAAGCCTGCGGAATCGCCAAGACGCGCCCTTAACGCATAAAAAAGGAGCGGCTCGTCTGTCCGCTCCTCAAACGCATTCTCAAAAGGAGACAGACTCCGCACAGCAGCGCCAAAAACGCAGCCGCGCATGAGTCTCATTATCCGAAAAGGGCATCGCCCCTTCCGTCAGGCAAGCCAGGCCTTTGGGCCAGCATGTTGACTTGCCGCGCGCGAAAAATCACGCGCCAATTACTCCCTCAGAACAGAAGTTAGTATACACAATCTTTCCGCGCAAGTCAAGTAAATGTTTCGTCACACGGCGATGCGGCGGCCGGGCTCCTTCGCCGCCTTCAAAACGGCCTCGCGCAGCGTCATGCAGGCGATGGTCTGCTCCTCGCTCACCGGCACGGGAGAACCGGCATAGAAGCCGACGATCTTCTCGAGCAGCGTCGGGAAGAACGCCGAATTGACCGGCAGATAGACGCTGTCCTCGCCCGCCGCGCGCTGAATGTCCAGCGTGAAGGGCATTTCCGCGCCGTAGTTGAGCGCCGCCGTGCGGCCGTGTCCAAAGTCGATCAGGCAGGTGGCGTGCTTCTCGCTGCCGCCGCAGACCACGCTCTTGGCCTCCGTGCCCATCAGGCGCACGATCATCTCGATCTGATGGATGCAGTATTCGTCCAGCGTTCTGCCGCCGCCGGTCGTCATGACCGCATTGACGTGCTCAAAGCCGCTGAGCTCCTCGGCATAGCGCAGCGCGGACGTGCTGAACATCGGCGCGCCGTATTTGCGGCTCAGCTCGAACATACGCCGGGCGGACGCCGCGTCGGGCGCAAACGTCTTGTCGATGTAGGTCGGCTTGCCGAACTTGAGCGCGCGCTCGGCATAAGGCAGGTGCTTTTCGGGATTGCTCGGCGCGAGAATCATGATCACGTCGCTCTTCTCGCACACGGCCTCCAGCGTATCGCACGCCTCGCCGCTGAAGCGGGCGCACCACTCGGCCGTGGTCATCTTGCCCTCGGGCGCGGGATCCTCCGCCCATACATAGGCGATCTCCGCCGAAACGCCCAGCTTTTCGCAGGCCAGTTCAATCCACGCCGGATAGTTGTTGGCGTGCCATTCGTCGATCATATAGTCTATCAGTCCGATTTTCATAGTGTTCCCCTCCCTCACTGCCCTCCATTATACTCTCTTTCTTTACATAAATCAACCATAAAAATGCCCGTCGGCCAGTTGCATATATACTCACGGAGTTGTATAATAATACTACATCATTTCATCAGACAGGGGGCGTCGCCATGAATCTCAAAGGCAGGAGCTTTTTGAAGCTGCTGGACTTCACGCCGCAGGAAATACAGTATCTGATCGATCTTTCCGCCGATCTGAAGGCGCGCAAAAAGCGGGGCGAGGCGCACGATATGCACCGCGGCAAGAACATCGCGCTGATCTTTGAAAAGACCAGCACGCGCACACGCTGCGCATTCGAGGTGGCGGCGCGCGATCTGGGCATGGGCGTGACCTATCTCGATCCATCCGGCTCGCAGATCGGCAAAAAGGAGAGCATCGCCGACACGGCGCGCGTGCTGGGGCGCATGTTCGACGGCATAGAATACCGCGGCTATGGCCAGAAAATCGTCGAGGAGCTGGCGCGCCATGCGGGCGTTCCGGTCTGGAACGGCCTGACCAATGAGTTCCATCCGACGCAGATTCTCGCCGACTTTCTCACAATCAGCGAGCATTTCGGTCGCCTGAAGGGCGTCAAACTCGTCTATATGGGCGACGCCCGCTACAACATGGGCAACTCGCTGATGGTGGGCTGCGCCAGGATGGGGCTAAACTTCACCGCCTGCGCGCCGGAGAAATATTATCCCGATCCCGCGCTGGTCAAGACCTGCCGTGAAATCGCCGAAGAGACCGGCGCGCGCATCACGCTCTCCAGCGACCCCCTGGCCGCCGTCAAAAACGCCGACGTGATCTACACAGACGTGTGGGTGTCCATGGGCGAGCCGCTCGAAATCTGGGCGGAGCGCATCGCCGATCTTCACCCCTATCAGGTCAACCGCGCGCTGATGGAGGCCGCCGGGCCGCAATGCGTATTTATGCACTGCCTGCCCGCCTTCCACGACCACAATACGACCATCGGCCGCGAAATGGGCGAAAAGTTCAACCGCGAGGCCATGGAAGTGACCGACGAGGTTTTCGAAAGCGCGCAGTCGCTGGTGTTCGACGAGGCCGAAAACCGCATGCACACAATCAAGGCCGTCATGGCCGCCACGCTGTAAAAAGCGCAAACAGCACGCCCGCCGCGGACGCATTTTCCCGCGGCGGGCGTTGTTTTTTTAGATGTCCGCGCCCGCCAGTGCCCGTTGCCGTCTTCGCCAATTTTTTCAATCTGCCCCATTCCATTTCGGAGGATTCTGCGCTATAATCTCTGATGGACGAAGCAGCCCATATGCGCCGCCGCATTGAAAAGCAGCGCAGTTTCCATGGAAACGCCCCGAGTCGATTGCGCCCGCGCGCTTCAGTCGTCCGGGGCGCCGCGCTTTTTCTGCGCCCCGCCTGCCGAGCTTGACTGTGTCAGGGGCTCTCTTTTGCGGACTGCGCCCGGCTTCAGGGCGCTTTCCAACGGTTTAGCGGCGCTGAATCGTGAAAGTCCGGCGCGGAAACGGCGAAGCGCATTTCACATCAATAAATTTCAAAACGCACTCTTTTAAGGAGGGAAAAGGAATGAGACTGTCTCTGGACGGAGCATGGCGCGGCGAGGGCTTTGCGCCCGATGGCCGGCGCATCACCTTTGAGGGACGCGTGCCCGGCTGCGTGCACGCCGATCTGCTGCGCGACGGCACGCTGAAGGAGCTCTTCTGGCGCAGCAATGCGGAATCGTCGCAGTGGGTCGAGCGGTGGAACTGGGCCTACGAGCGGGAATTCGATGCGCCGGAGGCCTGCGAGGACGCGCAGATCGAATTCGACGGGCTGGATACCTGCTGCCGCGTATTTCTCAACGGACTGGAAATCGGCGCGGCGGACGATATGTTCGTGCCCCACGCCTTCCCGGCCAGAGGACTGCGCAAGGGCATCAATACGCTGCGCGTGGTGCTTTTTTCGCCCATCGCCATGACGGCGGGTCTGCCCGAGCGTCCGGCGGCGTTCACTGCCGAAAGGCTGTATACCCGCCGCATACAGTGCACCTATTCCTGGGACTGGGTGGATCGATTCGTGACGATGGGGATATTCCGATCGGTGCGGCTGCATTATGCCGAGCGCCGCGAGGTGGACGATCTGCGCGCGCACACGCTCTGTCTGGACGATTTCGGCGCGCAGCTGTTCGTGCAGGCGGCGTTCTCCGGCGCGGGCGACGACGCATTCTGCCGCCTGACGCTGACCGATCCCGACGGCGATGTGGTCTGGACGAAGCGGCGCAGGATCGTCGAGGACGTCATGACCGAGTATGTCGACGTGGAGCAGCCCCAGCTGTGGTGGCCCAACGGCTATGGCGCGCAGCCTCTGTATCGCCTGTCGGCGGCGGTCGAGCGCGAGGGACGGACGCTGGACGAGCGCGCGCTCCTTGTGGGCATTCGCACGGCGCGCATATTCCAACCGCGCGATCTTCCCGGCAGCGAGAGCTTCAAAAAGTGCCTGAAGCTCAAAGAGAGCCCGCACGTTTCGGGCGAAAACGCCTTCTGGGATCGCAACGAAGAGCAGGAATTCTCCGGCTTTGAGCTGATCGTCAACGGCGTGCCCATATTCTGCAAGGGCGCGAACTGGGTGCCCTGCGAGCCCTTCCCCTCGGAGGAAACGCCGGAAAAGATCGAGCGGCTGCTGACGCTGGCCCGGGACGCGCACATGAACATGATCCGCGTATGGGGCGGCGGCCTGTTCGAGCAGGACGCGTTTTACGAAACCTGCGACCGACTGGGGCTGATGGTCACGCAGGATTTTCTGATGGCCTGCGGGCGCTATCCCGAGTGGAGCGACGATTTTCTGGAGCATCTGCGCATGGAGGCGCGGCACGCGGCGCTGCGGCTGCGCAGCCATGCCTGTCTGGTCTGGTGGACGGGCGACAACGAAAACGGCATGGACGGCGACGAAAACATGGCGGATTACGGCGGCCGGCGCTCTGCGCTGCGCGCCATAGGCCCTGTGCTGGAGCAGCTGGATCCCAGCCGTCCCTTCCTGCCGTCCAGTCCCTACGGCGGCCGCCCCTACGGCTCCATCACGCGGGGCACGACGCACAACACCAACTACATCGGCGAGTGGTTCTCCTATATCCGCAAAAACGACATGCAGGACTACCGAACGTATTTCGACGGCTATCTGTCGCGCTTCTGCGCCGAGGAACCCGTCATGGGCATGCCGTCGGTCGCCTCCCTTCGCCGCTTCCTGACAGAGGAGGATATATTCGGCGATGACGAGCGCATGCTGCGCTTCCACACGAAAAACAATCCCGCAGAGGCGTTCAGGGAATTCCAGATATACGACTATATGTGCGCCATTTCGGACAAGCTGCTGGGCGCGCCGCGCTGCCCGGCGGACAAAATTGCCAAGCGGCAGTATGTGCAGTATGAGTGGCTGCGCATCACGATGGAGCTGTACCGCCGCGAAAAGTGGTTCTCCTCCGGGCTGATCTACTGGATGCTCGACGACTGCTGGCCGGCCAGCGGCTGGGCGATCATCGACTACTACGCGCGCCCCAAGGCGGCGTGGTACGGCTTCCGCCGCGCGGCCGCGCCTGTCGTGGCCTCCATCGACGAAAAGGACGGCCGCTATCGCCTGCACGTCTGCTGCGACGGACGCGCGCCGGCGTCGGGAACGGCACGGCTGTTCCTGCAGCCCTTCGACCGCGCTCAGCCTCTGGCCGAAATGCGGGCGGATTTCTCCGTGGACGCGAACACCTCCTCCGTCGTGCTGGAGGGCGATCTGCCCAGAGCCGGCGCAGACGCGCTGCTTATGGCGGAGATTTCCGGAAACGGCTTCTTTGATCGAACCTGGTTCTTCGAGGGACGGCCGCAGGACTGCGCCTTCCCGGAGACGCAGCCCGTGGTCACGGCGACGAATGAGGGCGCTCTGACAATCCGCGCGGAAAAGTACATACACGCGCTCGCTCTGGACGGCGACTGTGTCTTCGAGGACAATTTCTTCTCCATGCTGCCCGGCGAAGAGCGAACGGTGCATTTCGTCCGCGAAAAGGAAGGCGCAATCGAGCTGCGCGCGCTGGGCTCGGCAGAGCCGTCGGTGATTGTGCGGATTTAGCCAGAATCGCCGATGATGCGGCGCGCCGTGAAGCCGTTCTCGGGCGCTCGAACGCCCTGCATTACAGCGACCGGCAAAAGCGAAGCCTCCTGCCGCAAACTCTGCGCAGGAGGCTGTCTTTACACTTTTTTACAGGCACGATCAGCTGTTGTCGGCGGCAGCGCGGCATCGCGCCGTGCCCGCGTCCCACAGCGGTGAAACAGAAAACAGGCACTTCACAAAAAAAGCCGGGGAAAGCAATGCGCGGCAGAGAGACGTGAATGACATGGCGGCAAAGACTGCACTGCCAGACGCGCTTTTCCCCCTTCTTTTGGCGAAGCTGTCAGCTTGTCAAAAAGGGCCTTACCAGGCTGGTGAATGGGGATGCAAGCGCTTCGGGCGGCTGAGCCGCAAGGCAATCAATCGATTCCGCGTCCAGCGCGCTCCGCGCAGGCGTGCCAAATGCGCTTCAGTCCCTCCCGCTTCAGGCGTTATACGTCCCCGACGAGGCCGTGCCCAGCTCTGTCCAGTCTGTATGGAAAAATTCGCCGCGGGGCGCGTCGGTGCGCTCATAGGTGTGCGCGCCGAAATAGTCGCGCTGCGCCTGCAAGAGATTCGCCGCGCCGCGCGCCGTCCGCAGACCGTCCAGCCACGCCAGCGCCGACGAAAGCGCCGGAATCGCCACGCCGCGCTCGATCGCCATGACGCAGGCGCGCCGCCATCCGGCCTGCGCCGCATTCAGCCGATCAGCAAAGAACGGCGAAAGCGCCAGATTGGAAAGCGCGCCATCTTCTTCAAAGGCCGCGCGGATATCGCCGAGAAACGCGCTCCTGATGATGCAGCCGCCGCGCCAGACCGCCGCCACCGCGCCGTAATCGAGCGTCCAGCCGTAATGCTCGGACGCGGCGCGCATGAGCAGAAAGCCCTGCGCGTAGGAGACGATCCGGGCCGCATAGAGCGCCTGCTCCAGATCGTCAAGCGCCGATTGACGATCGGAAACCGGCTTCATCTCAGCGCCAGACAATATCGCCGACGCGCGGACGCGTTCGTCCTTTTCTGCGCTCAGAAAGCGCGCGCAGACCGCCTCGAGAATCAGCGTCAGCGGCACGCTCTCCTCGAGCGCCGCCGTGCCCGTCCAGCGGCCGGTGCCCTTCTGACCCGCCGTGTCGAGTATGCGGTCGATCAGAAACGCGCCGTCCGCGTCCCGCCGCCTGAGTATCTGGGCGGTGACGCCGATCAGATAGCTGCTCAGCGCGCCCTGATTCCACCTTTCAAACACGGCGCTCATCTCGTCGGGCGACATGCCCAGCGCGTCGCGCATGAAGGCGTAGGCCTCGCCGATGATCTGCATATCGCCGTATTCAATGCCGTTGTGCACCATCTTGACATAGTGACCCGCGCCGCCGCGCCCGATCCAGCGGCAGCACGGCTCGCCGTTCGCCCGCGCGGAAATGGCCTGCAATATCGGCGCGACGACCGGCCAGGCCGATTCGCTGCCGCCGGGCATCAGGCTCGGCCCATTGAGCGCGCCCTCGCCGCCGCCCGAAACGCCCATGCCCACATAGCGCATCCCGGCGCTCTCGAGCAGCGCCATGCGTCGGGCTGTGTCGGCAAAGTGCGAATTGCCGCCGTCTATGATGATATCGCCCATATCCATGAGCGGCATGAGCGACGCAATCACATCGTCCACCGGCTGTCCGGCGCGTATCATCAGCCAGATCACGCGCGGCCTTTCCAGCGCGCCGACAAATTCCGAGAGCGAATAGCAGCCGCGAATGTGTTCATGCCGTCCCGCGCCCTCGGTAAACGCGCGCACATACGTCTCCGGCTCGATGTTGTAAACCGCCGTGTCGACGCCGTGCCGCGCCAGATTGAGCGCGAGGTTCTGCCCCATGACCGCCAGCCCAAACAGGCCGAGCTTTGCCTTTTCCATACGCATTATCTCCTTTGCGCCCGATAGAGCGCCGCATATGCCTTTTCAATTGAGTGCGCCGCGGTTTTGCCCGTTTCAAGCGACGGAGGGGGCGCCGCCCTTCGCGCGCAATCCAGCAGCGCCGTGCCAGAGGAAGCGTCGCGCCATTACGTCCGAAGAACATCCCCGCCACGCTTCCGCACGCTTTCAGCACAGTTTGACGGCAGAGGGTACACCGCCCTTCGCGCGCAATCCAGCTGCGCCGCCCCGTTTCGCTCCGAAGAGCACAGCCTGCTCGCGCGCAATTTCAGCCTGCTCCCGCGGCAGGGCGCGCCCTCTCACAGCCTGATCAGCGCCGCGGCAAGGAAGCGCTTTCAATTTCATCCGAAGAACGCGCCTCGACGCTCCCGCATAATTTCAACCTATCGGGGTGCGACTGTGACTGCGCCGCCCCTCTCTCCCACTCCGTCAGCGGAAGCCTTGCCCTTCTCATCTGAAGAAACGATTCCGACAAGCCGCGCAAAGCGCCGCCAGCACGCGCCGCGCGATTACCGCTTCACCCGCGCATTGCCGCGCCAGATGCTCATCACCTGCTCCTCGTCGGCGGGCGACGCGTAATCCTCGAGCATGGTCACGGCCAGCGCGCCGCACGCCCAGCCGAATTGCAGGCACTTTTCCGGCGGCCAGCCGCGCAGAAAGCCGTACAACAGCCCGCCCACAAAGCCGTCGCCGCCGCCGATGCGATCCAATACGGCGATCTCGCGCGGCGCGGCGACAAACCGCTCTCCATCGCACAGCATGAGCGCGCCCCAGCGATGGGCGTTCGCGTCGATCACCTCGCGCAGCGTCGTGGCGAAGCAGCGCGCGTTCGGATAGGCGGCGCGCGCGCGCTCGATCATCTCGAAAAAGCGCTCGGTCTGCTCCGTCAAATCGCGTCCGCCCGCCTCGGGGCCTTCAATGCCCAGCGCCAGCTGAAAGTCCTCCTCGTTGCCGACCAGTATGTCGCTGAGCGACGCAATGCGCGAAAATGCGCTGCGCAGCGCCTCCTCCCGCCCCGCCCAGAAGGACGCGCGGTAATTGAGATCAAAGCTCACCAGAGCGCCGTGCGCGCGCGCCTGCTCGGCCATGACGGCGCACAGCCCCGCCGTCTCGGGCGAAAGCGCCGCAAAGAGCCCGGAGATATGCACCATGCGCGCGCCGTCCTGCTCGAACACCGCCCTCCAGTCGAAATCCGCCGCCGTCAGCGTCCGGCCAACCTCGCCGGCGCGATCGTTCCAAACGCGCGGGCCGCGCGGGCCAAAGCCGCTGTCGGCGATGTTGAACTGATGCCGATAGCCCCATGCGCCGCCCTGAGGCACCTCCTTCGCCAGCGTATCGATGCCGCGCCGCCTCAGCTCGCCCTTTATGAACGCCGCGATCGGGCTGCCCTCGACGAACGCCGTCAGCGCGCGCGTCCTGAGGCCGAGGCTGGCCGAGACGTTCAGCACATTGCTCTCGGCGCTGGTGGCCTGCATGACATAGCCGCTGCCCGTGCCGACCGGCTGGCGGTTCATCGGCGTTATGCGCACGCCCATGCTGGTGGCCGCAATCAGATCGTATGCTCTGCTCATATCGTTTCTCCTTAAATCTCTATCGGATACGTCGCGGAAACGCCGCGCGTTCCGATCTGTTTTTTGCTTCTTCACGGAATTTCAGGGGAATTCAAATCCATATCCGCAGCAGATTGCATGGCTTTGCCATCAGCTTGTCAAAAAATGTCTTAACCGGCTGGTGAAGGGGTATGCAAGCTCCCTGCCGCGCGCCCTCTCTCCGGTTTTTGCTCTGGAAGTGAAATCTTTCGCCGCAAAAACCGTCCCGCGCCACCCGTACACACTGCCGTGTACGATTGAAAATTCGAGAGGATTTCGACCAGCTCAGCTCTTCGAAGGTTCTTCGACAGTCTGATGGCTTTGCCATGTGAGAGCGGGCAAAGAAGGAACAATGCGCGTCCGGCAGTGCAGCCTTTGCCGCCATGCTGCTTACGTCTGCCGCGCCTTGCTTCTCCCGGCTTTTTTGTGAAGAGCCTGTTTTTTGAAAAGGCGCGGCGTTCGCTCCGGATGCTCGCTTTATTTCCCTGCTGAGGAAATTGCGCCTCAAAGGCGCCCAAAAGAGCCGCTGAAATCGCGGCTCGGACGTTTCCAAGGCACGCCCTTATTATAGGCCACGCTGCGCGCCGTTGTCAATCGATGGATTTTCCAATAGAGCCTCGATGTAAAAATTGTCCGCGCCGCTTGCTTTTTTGCGCCCCAATGTGATAAAATACGCTCGAAACGATACAAGCAGCGCTGCGCTCTGCCGATACGATACGGAGCGCCGCGGCTGCCTGCTGGATAAACCGTCCGACATGTGCCCGGCTGCGGCATGTGTTTTTTTATTTTGTCGGGAGGTTTATCATCATGAATACGGATTCCAACGCCTTCATCGGCACGCAGCCCATGGGGCGGCTGATGCGCAAATTCGCACTGCCCTGCGTCGTCTCGCTGCTCTTTGGCGCGCTCTACAACATCGTCGATCAGATTTTCATCGCCAACGCCGATTATCTCGGCTCCTATGGCAACGCCGCCAATTCCGTCGTCTTTCCGCTCACCGTCATCGCGCTGGCCGTCGCCACGATGATCGGCGACGGCTGCTGCGCTCTGGTCAGCCTGTGTCTGGGCGCGGGCGAACGCGACGACGCGCGGCGCAGCGTGGGCACGGCGGTCGTGACGCTGGTGATCACAAGCCTTGTCCTCGCCGCCGTGTATCTGATCTGGCCGGAGCAGATCCTGACGATGTTCGGCGCGCGCGTGAACGCCGAGACATTCCGGCTGAGCCGCGAATACTTCTTCTATATCGCGCTGGGCGTGCCCTTTTACATCGTCGGTCAGGCGCTCAACCCCATCATACGCTCGGACGACAGCCCGCGCTTTGCGATGCTCACGCTGCTTGCCGGCGCGCTGACCAACTGCGCGCTCGATCCGCTGTTCATATACGGCCTTCGCTGGGGCATGATGGGCGCGGCGGCGGCCACTGTGATCGGGCAGATCGTCTCGGCGGCGATGGCCGTGGGCTATCTGTTCCGCATGAAGGCCGTGAGGCTGGACAGAGACGCGTTCAGGCCGCGCATGAAGCTGCTCTCCCGCATACTGCCGCTGGGCGTGACCAGCTTCCTTTCTCAGATTTCCATCGTGCTGTCCATGGCCGCCGTGCTGAATATGGCGGCGAAATACGGATCTCTCGATCCGATATTCGGCCTTGAGGAATACGCTCAGATTCCCGCCGCCGTGATCGGCATCGTCATGAAGTTCTTCCAGATCGTCGTGTCGATCGCCATCGGCATGGCCGCCGGCTGCATTCCGCTGATCGGCTACAACATGGGCGCGGGCAAGCCCGAGCGCGTCCACGAGCTGCTGGTGCGCCTGACTGCGGCCGAGCTGATCGTCGGTGCGATCGCCGCGCTGATCTGCGAGCTTTTCCCCTATCCGCTGATCGCGATTTTCGGCGCGGCCAACGAGAGCGTTTACTATGCGCGCTTCGCCGTGCGCTGCATCCGCCTGTTCATGGCGCTCGCGCCGCTGGCCTGCATCAACAAGAGCACGTTCATATTCCTTCAGGCGATGGGCAAGCCCGTCCAGTCGACGCTGCTGTCAATGCTGCGCGAGGTGGTGTTCGGCGTGGGTCTGCCGCTGCTGCTGCCCCTGTTCTGGGGACTCGACGGCCTGATCTGGTTCATGACCGCAGCCGACATACTGACGCTGCCCGCCACGGTGTGCGCCGTTGTCTCCATTCGCCGCCAGCTCAGAGCCCTGCCCGCCTGAGACAAAAACGCCGCGCCGGTTCAATGCGATCCGGTGCGGCAATTGTTTTTTATGCTTCCTTCATGCCCAGCTGCTCGCAGACGATTTCCGCGATATCCTGCGCGGCGTGCGGGTTGATCTCCTCGGCCTGACGGGCGCGCATGGCCGCGCCGGCCTGAGAATCGTGCGCCAGCTCGACAGCCAGCCGCGCCGCCTCTCGCATCGATTCGGTCTTGCGCGACATTCCGCGCGCCTCAAAGAAAGCGGCGTTCTTCTCCTCGCAGCCGGGAATGGTAATCAGATGCACCAGCGGCACGCGCGCGGCGGCGGCCTCCGTGCTGGACAGCCCGCCCGGCTTGGTGATCAGCGCGTCGGCTGCGTTCATATAGACGTTGACCTCGCGCGTATACTCGACCGGCCTGATGTGCCCGTCGCGGCCGTAGCGGTCTATGAGCATATCGCGCATCTTTTCATTGCGGCCGACCATCACGCAGGCGGTGAAGTCGCCCGTCTCCCGCGCGATCAGCTCGTCGCACATCTCGTCCGCGCGGCCGCAGCCCACCTCTCCCGTCATGATCAGATAGAGAGCGCCGCTTTCGGGCAGATTGAGCTTTTCACGCGCCTGCCGCTGAGTCAGCCGCTGCGAAAAGCGCTCGGAAACGGGTATGCCGGTGTCGTACATCAGCTTTTCGTCGATGCCCTTGGCCGCCAGCTCGCCGCGCAGATCGCGGTGCGGTATAAAATAGCCGTCCAGCCGCGTGTCGGAAAAGAACGGAATGCAGGTGTAGTCGGTCAGCACGCCGTAATTGGGCACGCGCTCGCCGAGCTTTTTGCGGATGGCCGTCATGGCCTCCATGCCGTAAAGATGCGTCGAGACGACCGCGTCTATCGCCTGCTCGCGGATATAGGCCAGCAGCTTGTCGGCGTAGAGCGCGTTGGCCATGTAGATCGGCGATTTGGGCAGCGCCGAATCGGCCAGCTCGCCGACGCGGTAGATCATGCCGAACGCCTTGGGGACATTGCGTATGATCGAATTGTACAGATTGGTCGCCGTCTCCTTCGCCGCATCTCCCGCAAAGGAGAGCGGATCGACGATTTCGGCCCACGCGCCGCGCTCATGCAGCGCCTCCTGCACGGCCAGCGCCGCGCTGTTGTGTCCGCCGCCCGTATTGCAGCTCAATATCAGTATTTTCATCGGCATTTATCTTCCTTTCAGGCGCATCCCTGCCGCAGCAAAGGCTGTTTCAAACGGAAAACGCATTGTTTTGCCGCGTCTTTCCCCTCTTATTTTAGCGAAACAGTGCGGCCTTTGTCAAGGCGTTTATTGTTTTCTCACATCGCGCGCATTCCGCTTGAGCCGCATCGCTGGCAAAGCAGCCGCTTTGCGCACCGCGCGCGCCGGGCGGCCGCGTTCTTCTTATTCTGATACGCAAAGGGCCGCCGGACGAACGTCATTCATCCGGCGGCTCTCAAATATCATCAGGCCTGAGCGCCGCCTTCGGCTTCTGCGCGCGGCTTCAGCACGATGAGCAGCGTGTCGGCGGGCGTTTCGAGCGCCTCGCCTTCAGGCAGCGTGTAGTCCAGTTCCAGCACGACGCGGCCGTCCTCATTCACGGAGACGTTCAGCGCAATGCCCGCGCCGATCGCCTCGCTCGCCGCCCAGTCATACGGCGCGCTTTCATTGTCCGCGCTCAGTGAAAGCGTCACGCGCGCCGCGGGGCGCACCAGCGCGCCCTCCGCTTCAAAGCACAGCGCAATGACCTCGCGCCCATCGCTCAGCGCGCCGCGCCTGAGCACGGGAACGCCGGGCAGCGCCGGTTCGCCCGCAAAGGCCTCAAGGCGCACATCCTCGATCAGTTGAAGCCGCCCGCCCTCCGAAAGCCGCCCGCAGATCGGGCAGAACAGGCGCTCGTCCGCTTCATCATCGGTCAGAGGGCGCAGGGCGCATTCGGCGCGCGCCTCTTCTCCGCAGCCCTCGCGGCGGCAGACGGCGGTGTGCGCGTTTTCACCCTCGACCGGCGTCCAGTCCGCGAAATCGTGCCCCAGCGCGGGCGTCGCGTTCTCCTTGTCCACGCGGCCGCAGCGGCGGCAGGTGTGTATGCTGTATCCGCGCGCCGTGCAGGTGGGCGACACGACGGTGATTTCGTCGTCATGGCCGACGGCGTTCATCTCGCGCTGCGCCGTCTCGGTGTGGCCGCCCGGCCACAGTTTCCTGTCCGCGATCTCCGGAAACACGGCGGTGAGCGTCGCGACGGTCTTTTCGGTGCAGGCGGGATGCGCGTCTATCGTGCAGGCGACGGCGGTCTCATAGACATGGCCGGCGTCGCGGCGGCACACGGCGCGCCCCACGCACAGTCCCTTCGCCGTATCCCACGTATAGGAATACGCCCAGTCGTGCCCCAGCGCCGTGCCGCTGCGCTCATAGTCGCGCTGAGACAGCACGCCGCCCTTTTCGTCCAGCGCCTCATAGCGCTCAACCGCGTTCTTTTCGCAGGAGGCGGGCGTATCGCCCGACGCCGCGCGGCGCACAGTCAGGCTGCCGCCCGAGACGACCTCGCCGCACTGACGGCAGCGCGCCAGTGCAGAAGCTGTGGGCAGACTGCCGTCCGCGGGCAGGCTCTCCGGCCACGTCGCGGCGTATATCGTCAGAAAGCCCGCATGATCGCAGGTTTCGGTGGCCTTGCAGCCCGCGCGCAGGCAGCTGCGCTGAGCGTTTTTCCAGGGGCACCATTCATGCCCCAGCGCATTCGCCGTATAGACCGTTTTGATGCTTGCGCCGCTCGTGTCCTTCGCCCAGCCTTCAAATACAGGGCGATAGCGCGTATAGCCGCGCTCCGTGCAGGTGGGCTTGACGCTCTCGCCGATCGCGCGGACCGACTGATGCTCCTGCGTGCGGCAGATGCGGCACACGCGCTGAGCCGTGCATTCGTCGCCGTTCCATGTGTATGTAACGCTCTGCCAGTCGTGCTCCTGCCTCTCCAGCGCCGCGCCGCACACCGAGCAGACCGGCGCGGCCGCGCAGAGCGGATTGATGTTCTTCGAGTGATCGCAAATTTCCTTCGCGCCGCAGCCCGCGCGCTGGCAGACGCGCTCGCTGACCCGGCCGTTTTGCGTCCACGCGCTCCACTGATGTCCCGCCGGCAGTATCTCGGTCTTGTGGCCGCCGCAGACCGTGCAGCGCAGCATCTGCTGTCCCTCCTGCGCGCAGGTGGCGGGCAGCGTGCTGGCCACGACGAAATCGCACTTCTGGTCATTGAGCGTCATGGCGCATTTGTCGCAGCGCTCGTAATGGCGCTCGACGCTCGCGTCGAACAGCCATATCGGATTGCCGCTGCCGTCCAGCGCGGGGGTATGGCGCTCGGTCACGCTCTCCGTGCAGCCGCTTCGCACGCAGCGCTTTTTGTGATAGTCGCCGTCGAGCGCCTCGTAGACGTAGTCATGCCCCGGCGCCTTGAGCGTCGGCCGATAGCCGCACCAGCGGCAGATTTTTCCCGCCAGACCGTCCTGCGTACAGGTGGCCGGCACTTCCTCCGCGGCGACGTAGTCGTGATCGACGCGCACCGTATGGCCGCAGCTGCCCATCCAGGCGCACTGGCCGTCGCCCGATGAGACAAAGCCAGCGAGCGTCACGCTCTCTCCGCACTCGGGGCAGCGATATTCGCCCGTGGGCGCAGCCTGATCCGCCAGCGCGCAGGGAAGAAGCGCTGACAGCAGCAGCGCGGCCAGCGCCGCCAGTCCCGCCAGCCCTATTCGATGATTTCCCATCAAATGTTTCATAATATCAACTCCGATATTTCCCGTAGAGATGTTATCTGCCCATTTAGACGGCGGCATGGATGATTTTGGTTCCCGCCGCCGACTGTTTTTTATTGTAACACACACCGCTCCTTATGACAACATGCCCGCCATATGAAAAATCAGGTTATTTCTGCCGCAGCCGAAAGCGCCGTCTCGCCCGGATCCGCGCGCTTTTTCGGCGTTTTTTGCCGCAAAATTAAAAAACAGCTTGCATTGGCGCGTCAAATGCGTTATGATTCAGGTGGCAGACTATTTCCCTATAAAAGATTTGTTTCATGACGCAAGGAGGGTTACCCCATGAGCGACGTGCAGCTGACATTTATCCCCAAATTCGAGCAGTCCGAGCGCATTAAAACGCTGGAAGCGCGCAACAGAGAGCTGGGCACCAACGGCATGCGGCAGTACGGCGCATACGGCGATCACCGCTGCTGGCTCAACATCGGCCCCTTCCCCCGAATGGACGATCTGCCCTCCCGCCGGCAGGGCTACCGCATGAGCAGCGAGCAGTGGGGCGAGGACTACGCGTTCATGCTCGACAACACCGAGGCGCACATCTATCCCTGCGAAACCATCGTGGGCGAAATCTACTGGGAGGTGGGTCTGCTGCGCCCCTGCGGCTCGTCCGGCTGGAAGCAGGCTCCCAACGCCGGCGAAATCGCCGAAAAGGTGCGCATAGCCAGCGAGCTGGGCGCCAGCGCCAACGCCTACGGTCACACCTGTCCCGACGTGGAGATCGTGCTGAAGGAGGGCTACGACCACATCCTTTCGCGCATCCGAAAGAGCCTCAAAAAGTACACCGACCTCAGCAACGAGCGCCGCGCCCACTATCTGCGCGGCCTTGAGCACGTCTGCCTGAGCTGCATACGCTATATCGAGCGCTATGCCGCGCTGGCCGAAAAACTCGCCGTCGAGAGCGGCGACGCAGCCGAGAAGGCGCGCTTTGAGAAGATCGCCGCCTGCTGCCGCCATATCGCCCACGCCGCGCCCGCCACATTCTACGAGGCCGTGCAGACCGTGCAGTTCGCCATACTCTTCGACCGCGCCGTCGGCCACGGCAACGGCTACGGCCGCATGGATCTCTACCTCTATGATTTCTACCGCCGCGACATGGACGCGGGACGACTCACCCGGCAGGAGGCGCGCGAATACATCGCCGAGATGTACATGAAGCTGCGCGGCCAGTTCTTCTCATTCGGCGGCCGGCTGGAGGACGGCAGCGACGCGACCAACGAGATGAGCTATGT
>CAKUAV010000029.1 GCA_934636425.1 uncultured Clostridia bacterium | reverse complement strand
GCGCGGAGCCGGCCACGAGCACCGTCGCGCCCTTTTCGGCCAGCAGAGGCGCGTTGTTCTCGTTCACGCCGCCGTCCACCTCGATCTCGGCCTGCACGCCCGCCTTTTTGAGCATCGCGTCGATTTCGGCGATCTTTTCGACAGCCGACATGACCATCTTCTGCCCGCCGAAGCCCGGATTGACCGTCATCACCAGCGCCAGATCGAAATCGCCCAGCACATAGCGCAGGCACTCGGGAGACGTTGCCGGATTGAGCGCCACGCCGGCCAGACAGCCGCAGTCGCGGATCTGATGCAGCACGCGGTTCAGATGATTCGTCGCCTCTGCGTGCACGGTAATGACCTTTGCGCCCGCCGCGGCAAACTCCTCGATGTAGCGCTCGGGGCGCTCGATCATAAGATGCACGTCGCAGGGCAGAATATCCGCGCCGGATATGGCCTTGAGTATCCCCGGGCCGAATGAGATGTTGGGCACGAACGCGCCGTCCATCACGTCGTAGTGCAGCCAGTCCGCGCCGGCCTGCTTCATCCTCAGAATCTCATCGCCAATCCTCAGAAAATTTGCCGCCAACAAGGACGGCGCCACCTTTAGCATAGCGATCCCTCCATCTTGTCCTCATATCGTCATAGAGCAGCCTGTAGCGCTCCCAGCGCTCCCGTGAGACGTCGCCGCTGTCCACCGCCGCCCGCACCGCGCAGTCCGGCTCGCTGACGTGCATACAGGGCGCAAACCGGCACTTTCCCTCATAGGGCTCGAATTCCGTCACCAGAAAGCGCAGCTCTGCGGGGTCGGTCAGCGGCAGCTCCAGCAGGCTGAAGCCGGGCGTATCCAGCGCCATGCCGCCGTCCTGCAGCGGAATCAGCTCGCAGTGCCGCGTGGTGTTGCGGCCGCGCTCGATTTTCTCCGACAGCTCTCCGGTCTCGCGCGAAAAGCCGTAGAGCCGGTTGAGCAGCGAGCTCTTCCCCACGCCCGACTGTCCGCCCAGCGCGTGAATGCGCCCGCGCAGCGCCACCTTCAGTTCGTCCACGCCCGCGCCGGTCTTCGCGCTGGTTACAATCACACGCGCGCCGCTGCCGCGATACGCGCGCTCGATCTCCTCGGCGCGATGGTCGTCATCGTCGCACTTGTTGACGATGATCAGCGCGTCGACGCCGCATTTTTTCGCGTACATCAGCATCCGGTCGACCAGCAGAAGATCCGGCTCGGGCGAAACGGCCGCCACGACCACGCCGATCACGTCGATGTTCGCGACCGGCGGGCGCACCAGCTGATTGCGCCGCGGCTCAACCGCCGTGAGCCAGCCGTGCGCTTCGCCCTGTCCCGGCTCAAACGTCACGCGATCGCCGGTCAGCGGCGTAATATGCTGCCGCCGGAGCTTCGCCTGAGCGCGCAGCGTGTGCCTCTCTCCCGCGTCGTCCAGCACCGTGTAAAAGCCGCCGATGCCGCTGAGTATAGTTCCCTGCAAGTCATGTCCTCCCGTCAGTTGTCCCCGAATGTCACCGTCGTTTCTGAAACCAGCTCGTCGCCCTCATAGAGATAAATCGTCTCTCTGCCCGCCTTGCTGCTGTCGACGGTCAGCGTGAGCGTCTGCTCGCCCGCGTTGAGCACCGTGCGGAAAATCTCGCGCTCCGTCTCGCCGTCCGTGAGCACCGCGCGCACCGTCGTGCCGTTTTCCTTCACGTTCAGCGGCAGCGTCACTTCCTTAAAGTAGAGCGCGTCGTCCGTTCGGCTTATGGTGACTCCGACCTCTTCGCCCCAGAGCACGCGGTCGCCCTCCATGACGCTCTGCGCGATGACAGTGCCCGGCGCCTCGTTGCTCTCGGCCTGAATCACGTCGCCCAGCTGAAGCCCGGACGCCGCCAGCGTGGCGCGCGCCAGATCGACCGTCAGCCCGGAGAGCGGCGGCACAACCGAATATTCGCCGCTGACATAGAGCGTGACCTCGGTAAACGGCGGAACCTCCGATTCAGCCTCGGGCGACTGCCGAATCACCTGCCCCACCGGCACAGTGTCCGATATTTCCAGCACAATCCGGGCCACCGGCAGCCCGACGTCGTCCATGGCCTGAACGGCCTCGCTGCGGGGCAGCTTCGTCACGTCCGGCACGTTCACCACCTCGCGCCCCATGCTGACCTCGAGCGATACGGTATCGCCGGGATAGATGAGGCTGCCCGCCTCGGGCGACTGGCGAACGACCATGCCGGCGATCACCTCGTCGCTGTGAACCTCGCTGACGTCGGCCAGCACGCCCAGATCGTCCAGCTGCGCCTGCGCGTCCTCAAGGCCGGTCAGCACCAGCGGGGGCACGCGGACGCGCGTTTTGAGCTTTTCATAGATCATCCAGCCGCGCCAGGCGCACAGGCACAGCGCAAACGTCACAACCACGGCCAATGCCCAGCCGGCGGCGCGCCGCCTGAGCTTTTTTTCCTCCTGCGCGCTTTTTTGCAGCTCGTCGGGCGACTTGCTGATAAAGCCGCCCATGGGCATTTTCACGGCGCGCTTCAGATCGATCGCCATTTCAAACGCCGTGCGATAGCGCTTCTGCGGATCCTTGCTGAGCGCCTTGAGTATGACCTCCTCGAGCCCTTTGGACACCTCGTCCGAAAGCTGAGAGGGCGGGACGGGCTCCTCGCTGACGTGCTTGAGCGCGATGGCCATGGGCGTATCGCCGTCAAACGGCACGCGGCCGGTCACCATCTCGTAGAGCACAACGCCCACGGAATAGAGATCGCTCTGCGGCCCGGCCACCTTGCCCTGCGCCTGCTCGGGCGAAAAATAGTGGACGCTGCCCAGTATGTTCTGGCCGTTGATCGTCGAAGTGGTCGTGCCAACCATGCGCGCAATGCCGAAATCGGTCACCTTGATGCGTCCGTCCGCATCGACCAGTATGTTCTGCGGCTTTATGTCGCGATGGACGATGTTGTTTTTGTGGGCGTGCCCGAGCGCCTGAAGAATCTTGAGCGTAATCTGAACGGCGCGCTGCGGCCTGATCGTGCCGTTTTGACGGATCAGGCTTTCGAGCGTCACGCCCCTGACATATTCCATGACGATATAGCGCGTATCGCCGTCCTGCCCCACGTCGTACATGCCGACGATGTTGGGGTGCGACATTTTCGATGTGGCCTGCGCCTCGTGATTGAACTGGCTGGAACGCGTATGATCGGTCATGTACTCGGATCTGAGCACCTTGACCGCCACCTCGCGATCCAGCTTCAGATCCCACGCGCGATAGACGACCGCCATGCCGCCCGTGCCGACGATTTCTTCCAGCTCATAGCGCCCTGAGAGCGGCGGCTGCTTCATAGCACACCTCCGTCGCACACGACGATGAGCAGCGTGATGTTGTCCGCGCCGCCCCGGTCGAGCGCTCCGCGCATGAGCGCCTCCGCCTTGGCCTTCCAGTTCTTGCGGCCGGAGAGTATGTCTCGCAGCTCGTCCAGATCGTAATAGTTGCTCAGTCCGTCCGAGCAGAGCAGCCAGACGTCGCCCCGGCGGCGCTCAAAGCAGCATATGTCCGGCTCGACGCTGCTGCTCGTGCCCAGTGCCTTCATAATATAGTTTCGCTTCGGGTGGACGCGCGCCTCCTCGGCGGTGATCAGTCCCTGCTCCATGAGCGAATTGACCAGCGAATGATCGCGCGACATCTGTTCCAATACGCCGCCGCGCAGACGGTAGGCGCGGCTGTCGCCGATATGCGCCAGATAGACCTTGTCGTCATCCTGCCAGAGCGCGGTGAGCGTCGTGCCCATGCCCTCGCGCTCCTTATTACCCTTCGCGGCATAGTAAATCACGCGATTGGCCTCGGTCACGGCGTATTCGAGCGTGCCCTGATCGGGCGCGGGCGCGCATTTGAGCCAGCGCGTAAACTCCTCGACCGCCATGGCGCTGGCCACCTCGCCGGCCTTGTGGCCGCCCATGCCGTCGGCCACGACGACAAAGGTCTCGCCGGGACGCGGCAAATAAAAGGAATCCTGATTGACCGACCGCACGCGGCCCACGTCTGTCAGTGCATAGACTTTCACCTGTTCAAGCGCCTCCTCTTTCCTTGCCGTCCGGCTCGTCGTTTGATCTTAAGATTCTTTCTGTTCGTTCATCAGCGTGTGCCGCCTGAGCTGGCCGCACGCGCCCTGTATGTCGTCGCCCATTTCGCGGCGGCGGGTGACTGAAATATGCCTTTCCTCCAGCCGCTTCATGAACCGCTCCACCTGCGCGGGCGTGGGCGCCTTGAGCGCGTCGCGCTCCTTGACCTCGTTGAGCGGGATCAGATTGACATGGCACTGCAGGCCGCGCAGCCTGTGCGCCAGCTCGTCCGCGTGCGCCATTTCGCAGTTCATATCGCCCACCATGGCGTATTCAAAGATCACGCGTCGGCCGGTCTTGTCGACATAATTGCGGCAGGCCGCCAGCACATCCTCCATGGCATAGGCGTTTGCGACCGGCATGAGCTTTTTGCGGATCTCGTCGTTGGGCGCGTGCAGCGACACGGACAGCGTCACCGGCAGCCCCTCGTCGGCCAGGCGGTACATATTCGGCACCAGGCCGCACGTTGAGAGCGACACGCCGCGCAGCGACATATTGAGCCCGCGCGGGTCGTTCATAAGGCGCAGGAATTTCATCACGTTGTCGTAGTTGTCGAGCGGCTCGCCGCTGCCCATCAGCACGACGTTGCCCACGCGGCCGTCGCCGTTCAAGCGCCGGTTGACCGCGACGATCTGCCCCAGCATTTCCGCGGGAGTCAGCGAGCGCACGCAACCCTCCAGCGTCGAGGCGCAGAACGCGCAGCCCATCCGGCAGCCGATCTGCGTGGACAGGCACAGCGTGTTGCCGTGATGATAGCGCATCAGCACGCCCTCGATCAGATTGCCGTCGTCCAGCTCGTAGAGGTATTTCTCCGTGCCGTCCAGCTTTGAGACGAACGCGTCGCGTATGCGCACCGGATTGGCCGAGGCGCATTCGGACAGGCGGGCGCGGAAATCCTTAGGCAGATTGGTCATCTCGTCAAATGACGCGCCCCTTTGGAGCCATTCATAGAGCTGCTTGCCGCGAAAGGCGGGATGCCCCTGCGCCTTCAGCCAGGCGGTCAGCTCCTCGAGAGACATTGATAGCAGCTGTTCCATATCGTCCTTCTCTTATTTCACGCGGCGCATTCTGGCGATGAAGAAGCCGTCAAAGCCGCGATCTCTGTGCGCCAGCAGCTGCATCATGCCGTTTTCAAAGCGCCCCAGCAGCTTTTCGGGCACCCAGCTCGGATCCTCGTCCAGCTCAAATTCGGGGTGCCGCTCCAGGAACGCCTGCACCTGATCGCGGTTTTCGACACTGAGCAGCGTGCAGGTGGAATACACCAGCGTGCCGCCGGCCTTCACATAGCGGCAGCAGGTGTCCAGCAGCCGGCGCTGAATGTCGGCAAGCTCTGCGATGCTCTCGTCCTTGAGGCGATATTTGAGATCGGGCTTGTTCATCATCACGCCCAACCCGGAGCAGGGCGCGTCCAGCAGCACGGCGTCCATGACGCCCTCGTTTTCGCTTCTCAGCACGGTCGCGTCGGCGCAGACGGGGCGAATGTTGTAAAGGCGCAGCCGCTCGGCGTTCTTTTTAATCAGCTCGACGCGGTGCTCGTGCAGCTCGTAGGCGTACACGCGGCCGGTGTTGCGCATCATCTCCGCCATCAGCGCGGTCTTGCCGCCGGGCGCGGCGCACGCGTCGACGATGTTCATGCCCGGACGCGCGCCCACGGCCATCGCCGCCAGCATCGAGCTTTCCGACTGTATGCTGAACAGGCCGCGGCGATAATCCGGATCGCTCGGCAGATCGCCCGCGCTCAGCACATGATAGCTGTGCGGCACGGTGCCGTCCACAAAGTGCCAGTCGCGCTCGACCATGCGGCGCTCAAATGCCGCGTCGTCGGTCTCATTGAGATTCGGGCGGATGGTCTCCCAGCGCTCGGCGGGCTTGAAGGAGATGATCGCCTCCGCCGTCTCCTCGCCGTAGTCGTCGATCAGGCGCGCCACCATGGTCTCGGGCAGCGAGTGCATGATCGCCAGATAGCGCACGGGGTTGGCCGCGCGGTCGGGCGTTTTCAGCTCGCCGGCGTCGCGCGCGCGGATGAGGTTGCGCAGCGCGCCGTTCATCATGGGCGCGTATTTTTCGCGGCCGAACTTCTTGATCTGATTGACCGCCTCGTCGACCGCCGCGTAATCGGGCACGCGATCCATATAGAGGATCTGCGCCGCCGCGATATGCAGCAGCTCGCGCACAATCTGCTCCTCGGGCATGTGATCGATGAACTGCGCGAGGAGGTAATCGATATACATGCGGTTTTCCAGCGCGGTATAGAATATATTGGTCGCCAGACGCTTGTCCTCGGGCGAAATATTCGCCTCGCGCAGGCGCTTGTCCAGAGCGATGTTGGCGTATGCGCCGCCCATGGTCACGTCGCAGAGCGCATTCAGCGCCAGCTTGCGCGCGTCCATATCCGGCCTGACCGGCGCGTCGGGTCTGCGGTCATAAGTGCGGCGCTCGCCGTCGGGCTTGCGGTCGTAGCTGCGGCGCTCGCCGTCGGGCCTGCGGTCGAAGCTGCGGCGCTCGCCGTCGGGCTTGCGGTCATAAGTGCGGCGCTCGCCGTCCGGTCTGCGGTCGAAGCTGCGGCGCTCGCCGTCCGGTTTGCGGTCATAGCTGCGGCGCTCACTGTCGGGCTTGCGGTCGAAGCTGCGGCGCTCACCGTCCGGTTTGCGGTCATAGCTGCGGTGCTCGCCGTCCGGTTTGCGGTCATAGGAGCGGCGCTTGCCTTCGGGTTTGCGGTCGAAGCTGCGGCGCTCGTCAGGCTTGCGGTCGAAGCTGCGGCGCTCGTCAGGCTTGCGGTCGAAGCTGCGGCGCTCGCCGTCGGGCTTGCGATCATAGCTGCGGCGCTCGCCGTCGGGCTTGCGATCGAAGCTGCGGCGCTCGCCGTCCGGTTTGCGGTCGTAGGAGCGGCGCTCGCCGTCAGGCTTGCGGTCATAGGAGCGGCGCTCGCCGTCAGGCTTGCGGTCATAGGAGCGGCGCTCGCCGTCGGGTCTGCGGGAATCTGTCCGGGGTTTGTCAAAGCGACGATCGCTCATTGCGTTATTCTCTCCCTATTGAAAATTGTCCCGACGGGCAGCGGCTTGCCCATCAGATAGGCCTTGGCGTTCATTCGCTTTGAACCGGGGGCCTGCATCTCGATGATCTCGAGCACGCCCTCGCCGCACGCCACGAACAGTCCCTTTTTCGCCGAGGATTCAATCACCTCGCCCGGCTGCCCGCTGTTTTCCATATCGACAGCGCGCGCCAGCCAGATTTTCATCACGCCGCCGTCGCTCAGATAGGTGAACGTGCCCGGCCACGGATTGAAGCCGCGCACGCGGCAGGCGATCTCCCGCGCGCTCTGCGTCCAGTCGATCAGGCCGTCCTCGCGGCTGAGCATGGGCTGGCGGCTCATGAGCGCCTCGTCCTGCTTTATGCGCGGGCAGTCCCCCGCTTCGATGCGGTGCAGCGTCTCGATGAGCAGCGCTGCGCCCATGTGCGAGAGCCGCTCTGTCAGCTCGCCGGCGGTTTCCATATCGCCGATGGGCGTTTCGGCCTTGAGCGCGATGTCGCCGGTATCCACGCCCGCGTCGGTGAACATTGTGGTCACGCCGGTGGTCTTTTCGCCCAGCGCGATGCACCAGTTGATGGGTGCAGGGCCGCGATAGCCCGGCAGCAGCGACGCATGGACGTTGACCGTGCCCAGCGGCGGGATGTCCAGTATGCGCTGAGAGAGTATCTGGCCGAACGCCGCCGTGACCATGAGATCGGGATGCAGCGCCTCGAGCGCCTCGCGCCCCTCGCGGCGGCGAATCTTCTCGAATTGATAGACGGGCAGATTGTGCCGGACGGCCAGCTGCTTGACCGGACAGGCGGTCAGCTTATTGCCGCGCCCCGCCGGCCTGTCGGGCTGTGTGAATACGCCCACGATTTCATAGCCGCTGTCGATGAGCGCCTGAAGCGGCGGCACGGCAAATTCCGGCGTGCCCATATAGACGATTCTCAAATCAG
This sequence comes from uncultured Clostridia bacterium, assembly GCA_934636425.1. Lineage (GTDB taxonomy): Bacteria > Bacillota > Clostridia > Christensenellales > Aristaeellaceae > Firm-10. The sequence continues at coordinate 14,977 of CAKUAV010000029.1, read as the reverse complement.
CTTTCCTCCTGATTGTACTCCTGGTTGTACTGATCGGTCACGTCCTCGATCATCTTGTCCACATAGACAATGCCGTCGAGATGATCCAGCTCGTGGCACACGGCGCGCGCCAGAAAGCCCTCGGCGGTCAGCTCGATCTCGCGGCCCTTTTTGTCCAGCGCGCGGACGACCACCTTCGTGGGGCGCTTGACGGTGCCTCGGCGGCCGGGCACGCTCAGGCAGCCCTCCACGCCGATTTCCTCGCCCTCGCTTTCAATGATCTCGGGATTGATCAGCTCGATCAGCCCATCGCCCACGTCGATGACCACCATCCGGCGCAGTATGCCCACCTGGGGCGCGGCCAGTCCGCAGCCGTCGGCGGCGTACATGGTCTCGGCCATGTCCTTGAGCAGGCCGACTGTGCGGCGATCAATCTTCGTGACCGGATGCGACTTTTTGCGCAGCGTCTCGTCTCCCAGACGCAGTATCTTCATAACGGCCATATCTGTTCTCCTTCCAGGTCAGGATCGCCCGGCGCTCACGCCTCCCGATTCCTGCCTTGCATCATTCTGACATATAATTAGGGAGCAGCGCCCCTACAGCATCGCCGTGGGGTTGACCTCCAGCTCGACGCGCGCGCCGGGGCTTTCCTGTCGCTCCAGCTGCTCCATCTCGGCGATCACCTCGTCGGCGGTCGGCCGGGCGTACATCTTGATAAACACCTGCCAGCGTGCCTCGCCCCTGAGCATATTGAGCGGCGCTTCGAGCGCGCGCATCTGGATCGTGTCCGCGCGCCATGCGGGGTGATCGTCCAGGAGGCGATTGAGCTGCGCCTCGAGCTGCTCGGCCGTCTTTTGCGCCGTCTCCTGCTGCTTCGAGGACACGAGCAGCCGCGCCAGCACCGTAAAGGGCGGATACAGCCCGCGCCGGCGTATCGTTTCCTCCTTGAAATAGAACGCGCGGTAATCCTGTTTTGCGGCCAGCTGGATGCCGTAGTGATCGGGATCGTAGGTCTGCACGATGACCTTGCCCGGCACATCGGCGCGCCCTGCGCGTCCCGCCACCTGCGTAATCAGCTGGAATGTGCGCTCGACGCTGCGGTAATCGGGCACATGCAGGCTCAGATCGGCCGCGACCACGCCCACCAGCGTCACATCTGGGAAATCCAGCCCCTTGGCGATCATCTGCGTGCCGACCAGCACGCGCGTTTTGCCGCTGCGGAAATCGCCGAGTATTTTCTCGTGCGCGTCCTTCGCGCCGGTCGTGTCCACGTCCATGCGCGCGACCGCCACGTCGGGGAAGAGCTTTCTGACCTCCTCCTCGACCTTCTGAGTGCCCGTGCCGAAATATTTTATGAACTTGCTGCCGCACTCGGGGCACACGCGCGGCGGCACGCGGACGTCGCCGCAATAGTGGCAGTGCAGCAGCCCGTCCGACTGATGATAGGTCATCGACACATCGCACTGATTGCACTTTTCGACGTGTCCGCACGCGCGGCAGGACACGAACGTCGAATAGCCGCGCCGGTTGATGAACAATATCGCCTGATGTCCCGCGTTCAGGCACTCGCCCAGCGCCTCGATCAGCGCCGCGCTGAATATCGTTTTGTTGCCCTTGACCAGCTCCTCGCGCATGTCGACGACTTCGACGTCGGGCAGCCTGCGCCCCTTGACGCGCTGCGTCATCTCGATCAGCGTGAGCCGGTTGACCGGCCGAACGCCCGGCATGGCCTTCATGTAGGTCGCGATCGAGGGGGTCGCGCTGCCCAGCAGCAGCACGCCATGGTGATAATCGCAGCGCCAGCGCGCCACCTCGCGCGCGTCATAGCGCGGACGGCTGTCCGAAATGTAGCTCGACTCGTGCTCCTCGTCCACGATGATGATGCCGGGGTTCTCCAGCGGCGCAAACACCGCCGAGCGCGCCCCGATGACCACGCGCGCCTCGCCCGAGCGGATGCGCTTCCACTCGTCGAAGCGCTCGCCCGCCGACAGCCGCGAATGAAGCACCGCCGCGTCCGCGCCGAAGCGCCGGCGGAACCAGTCCACCATCTGCGGCGTGAGCGAAATCTCCGGCACGAGTATGATCGCGCCGCGCCCGTCCGAGAGCGCCCTGCGCACCGCGCGGATGTAGACCTCCGTCTTGCCGCTGCCGGTCACGCCGTGCAGAAGGAACCGCCCGCCGCCCGAGGACAGCGCGTCCTCCAGCTGACGAACCGCCGTCTGCTGCGCGGGCATCAGCTCGGGATCCGGCTCCCTTTCGCCGGAGAGCGCCGCATAGGGCGTGCGCCGCACCTGATCTGTGACGATTTCCACCACGCCCAGCGCCGCCAGCTTGCCCGCCGCGCCCGGAGCGATGGCATTGAGGAACGGCATGGGCTTGGGGCCGTCCATCAGCGCGCGGATGACCTCCTGCCGCTTGGGCGCGCGCGCGTTCTTCGCGACGAGCGCCTCGGCCTCCTCCTTTGAGATGATGAGCCGCGCCACGTCGACGGTCTTTTCGCGCACCTTGCCGCCGCGCATCTGGGCGGGGATCATCTGCCGAAGCCCGTCGACCAGATTGCAGTGATACTTTTTGCGCATCCACTGCGCCAGCTCGATCATCTCGGGCAGTATCACCGGATAATTCTCAAGAACACGAATAACCGGGCGGATGATCTTCTCATCCAGCTCGGTTTCATCGCTCAATTCTATGACAAAGCCCTCGATCGACTGCCGCCGAAACGGCACCTCGACGCGCTGCCCCGGCGCGAGCGTCAGCCCTTCCGGGATTTTGTAGGTAAACAGCCTGTCCACCTGCTCGCTGGACAGATCGACAATCACCTCGGCGTACTTCATGGCCGCATCAGCTCCAGCGCGCGGTCGAGAATCGCCTCGGCCACATCGCGCTTGCTCATCAGCGGCAGCGCGCGCGCGTCCGAGCGCGTCACCAGCGTCACGCGGTTGGTGTCGCCCGCAAAGCCCGCGCCCGGCTGCGTCACGTCGTTGGCCACGACCATATCGGCGTTCTTCCTGTCGAGCTTTTTGCGCGCGTTGGCGATCAGATCGTCGGTCTCGGCGGCAAAGGCCACCAGCACCTGCCCGTCGTGCTTGTCGCGCCCCAATTGCGCGGCGACGTCCGGGTTGGGCGTGAGCTGAAGCGCCATGCCCTCGCCGGTCTTTTTGATCTTGTGCTGCGCCGCCTCGAGCGGCCTGAAATCGGCGGGCGCGGCGGCCTGTATGACCAGATCGGCAGCCTTCGCGCGCTCGGTCACCTCGCGGTAGAGATCAAGCGTGGATGTGATGGGCACCGTTTCCACACCCTGCGGCCTGTCCAGCGCCACGGGGCCGGACACCAGCGTCACGCGCGCGCCGCGCCTCGCGGCGGCCTCGGCGATGGCATAGCCCATCTTGCCGCTCGAGCGGTTCGACAGAAAGCGCACCGGATCGACCATCTCCCGCGTGGGGCCGGCGGTCACAAGCACATGCTTTCCGGCCAGATCGTCCCGCCCGCGCAGCAGCGCGCAGACGCGCGCGACGATCGTCTCCGGCTCGCTCATGCGGCCTATGTCCTCGTCGCCGCAGGCCAGATGGCCGCTCTCCGGGCCGACGGTCAGCGCGCCGCGCCTTTTGAGCGTCTGAAGATTTTCCTGAAGCGCCGCGCTCTTATACATGGCGCAGTTCATTGCCGGCGCGATGAGTATCGGGCAGGTGACCGCCATGGCCGTCGTGGAGAGCAGATCGTCCGCAACGCCGTGCGCCATCTTGCCGATGATGTTGGCCGTCGCGGGGGCGATCAGCAGGACGTCGGCCGCCCTGGCCAGCGATATATGTTCGATTTCAAAGCTGTGCTCGAACGCGCTCACCGCGACCTGATTGCCGGAGAGCGTCTCAAACGTCAGCGGCTGAACGAAGCGGCAGGCATGCTCGGTCATAACGACGCGCACATTCGCGTGCAGCTTTCTGAGCCGGCTGACGATTTCGCAGGCCTTGTAGGCCGCGATGCCGCCCGTCACGCCCAGCACGACGCACTTTCCCTCAAGCATGCTCCATCGCTCCTTTCGCTTTGATTACTTAAGGTTGAGCTCGTCCGGACTGATCTCGAACTCCAGCGAGTCCTCGATCGCCGCGCTCCTGTCGGCATCGCGGGTATAGGTGATCAGACCGCGGTTGATCTCCTCGATGGCGATCACCAGCGGCTTTGTGTCCTTGGGCGTGATCAGCGGCTGAGCGCCGCCGATGAGCTGACGGGCGCGCTTGGCCGCCTCGACCGCCAGCGTATAGCGGCAGTCAACCTTGTCGAGCAGTTCGCCGATGGGCGGATTAATCATGGCCATATTAAAGAACCTCCTTAAAAGACTGTCTGATCTGATCGATGACGCTCTTCATTTCCGCCGTGCGCAGGCGGGAGACTGTGATGATGTTTTCAACCGCGCGCACAGCGGCGTCCAGATTGTCGTTGACGAGCACATAATCGTAGGCGTAGGCATAGCCCAGCTGAGCTGCCGCGTCGTGCAGGCGCTTTTTCGCCTTTTCCGGCGTTTCGGAGCCGCGCCCGATCAGGCGCTTTTCCAGCTCCTCATAGCTCGGCGGCAGTATGTAGATCAGCACGGCCTCGGGATCGGCCGCCTTGACCTGCAGCGCGCCCTGCATATCGATTTCCAGAATGACGTCGTTGCCCGCTTCCTTCTGCCTGCCCACAAAGCTGCGGGACGTGCCGTAGAAATCGTCGTGGACGTGCGCGTATTCGTAAAAATCGCCCTCTTCGATCATGCGGCCGAATGTCTCGTGCGTTATAAAGTGATAGTGAACGCCGTTGACCTCCATGCCGCCGTTCTGGAGCGGGCGCGGATGGCGCGTCGTGCAGGACACAGACAGCGCGATGCCGTCCATCTCCTCGGCGAGCCGCTTGCAAATCGTGCCCTTGCCCACGCCGGACGGGCCGGAAATAACGAACGTCAATTTTTTCTGCATGGCGGGGTTATGCCTCCTCTTCTTCATCCGTGATGGACTCGCGCGCTTCCAGGCGATGCGCGATCGTCTCCGGCTGCACCGCTGAGAGCACGAGATGCTCGCTGTCGACGACCAGCACGGCGCGCGTACGCCGCCCGCAGGTCGCGTCGATGAGCAGACCCCGCTCGCGCGCGTCCTGAATCATGCGCTTGACCGGCGCGGCGTCCGGCCCGACAATGGCCACCACGCGGTTGGCCGAAACGATGTTGCCAAATCCGATGTTGATGAGCTTCAGCGGCACGAACGCCACTCCCTTCTCAATCGCTTCTTATTAGATTCGCTGTGCGGCGGAGCGTTTTACTCCACGTTCTGAACCTGCTCGCGGATCTTCTCGATCTCCGCCTTGGCCTCGACGACCAGCCGCGTGATCGGCACGTCCTGCGACTTGGACGAAATCGTGTTGACCTCGCGGTTCAGCTCCTGCACGATGAAATCGAGCTTGCGCCCGACCGGCTCGCCGGCCGCCATGAAGCCGCGCACCTGCGCGAAATGGCTGTGCAGGCGCACCGTCTCCTCGGCGATGGCGCTGCGGTCGGCCATGATGGCCACCTCCTGCATGAGCCGCTGCTCGTCCATCGCCGCGCCGCCCAGCAGCTCCTCGACGCGCGCCCTGAGCTTCTGCTGATATTCGGCCACGGTTTCGGGATAGCGCGCTTCGATTTCCGCGGTCATGCTTTCGAGTGTGTCAATGCGCGCGGAAATATCGCGCTTCAGCGCCTCGCCTTCCTTTTCGCGCATCGCGCTCATCTGCTCGAGCGCGCCGGTGAGCGCCTCGCGCATGAGCTCCCTCAGCGCGTCCTGATCCTCGTCGGCCTCGGCCACGGTCAGCACGTCGGGCAGGCGCGTGGCCAGCGACAGCGTGCGGTCGTCCTCGAGGCCTGTCGTCTCGGCAATGCCGTCGAGCGCCGTCATATAGGCGTCGAGCAGCGCCTGATCGACCTCGACGCGTCGGGAATCCTCGCGCGTGTTGCGATAGGTTGCAAACAAATCGACATGGCCGCGGGAAAGATACTCGCCGATCAGCCTGCGCGCCGAGTCCTCCAGAAAGTTGAAGGAGCGCGGCATGCGGAACGACAGATCCAGAAATCGGTGATTGACCGACTTCAGCTCGACGGTCAGCTGGCGGCCGTCTCTCTCCACACTCATGCGGCCATAGCCCGTCATGCTGTGCATGGTTCATTCCTCCATATCGATCCGATTTACGGATCATGTAATTATATCACAAGAAGGCTGGATAAACACCGTTTAATCACTTTAATTTTGCGTCAATTTGTGACTTTTCCGGCCATTTTCAAAAATTCCGCTTCATCGACGACGCGAATGCCCAGACTTTCGGCCTTCGTGAGCTTCGAGCCGGCCTTCTCGCCCGCCACGACGAACGCCGTCTTTTTCGAGACGCTCGAGGCGGGCTTGCCGCCCAGCGAGGCGATCAGTTCCTCCGCCTGCGTGCGGGAGAGCGTTTGCAGCGTGCCGGTCACGACGATGCTCAGTCCGTCAAACGCGCCGCCCGCCGCCCGTTCGCGCTCGCGGGGCGAAACGCGCTGAAGGAGTCGATCCAGCTCCTGCGCATTGCCCTCGTCGGCAAAAAAGTCGACCACACTGCCCGCCACGACGTCGCCCACGTCATCCAGCGCGACAAGTTCCTCCGCTTTGGCGTTTCTCAGCGCGCCCATGCTGCCGAAGGCGCCGGCCAGATCGCGCGCCGTCTTGCGCCCGACGTTCGGGATGCCCAGCGCGAATATGAAGCGATCCAGCTCGCAGTCGCGGCTCTTGTCGATGGCGGCGATCAGATTGCCCGCCTTGGTCTCGCCGAAACGATCGAGCGCGGCAAGCTGCTCTTGCGTCAGGTCGTAAAGGCTGCTTGGCTCGGCCACGCCCAGCGCCCTGTAGAGCTGCGCGGCGGTCTTTTCGCTGAAGGTATCGATGTCCATGGCCTCGCGCCCGGCGTAATGGCTCAGCCGCATGACGATCTGCGGCTCGCAGCCGTCGCGGTTGGGACAGTACAGATGCGCGCCCTTCTCGATCAGCTTTGCGCCGCAGGCGGGACACTGCGTCGGCTTTTCCACATCGCGCTCGTCCGCTTCAAACTCGTCCACGCGCCCCATGATCTCCGGAATGACCTCGTTCGAGCGGCGGATCCACACCTTCGCGCCGATGCGCACGCGCTTGCGCTCTATGTCGCCCCAGTTGTTGAGCGTCGCGCGGCGAATGGTCGCGCCGGCCAGCTCGACGGGATCCAGATGCGCCAGCGGCGTGAGCTTGCCCGTGCGGCCGATCTCCCACGTCACATCGCGCAGGTAGGTCGTGACCTCCTCCGCCTCGAACTTGTAGGCCACCGCCCAGCGCGGGAACTTGTCGGTATAGCCCATCGCGCGCCGCGTTTTGTAATCGCAGATGTCGACCACAGCGCCGTCGATCATGTAGTCGAGATCGCCGCGCGTCTCCTCAATCTGCCGAATCGCCGCGATCACGCCCTCGACGTCGTCCGCCCACAGCTCGCATTCGGACACCGGAAAGTGATTCTCGCGCAGAAAATCCAGCATTTCGCGGTGATCTGTGAACGCGCGCCCCTCTATGTAGTCCACGCCGTACATGCTCGCCGACAGCTTTCGGGACGCAGTGACTTTCGGATCGAGATTGCGCAGCGCGCCGGCCGCGGCGTTGCGCGGGTTTTTGAGCGGCTCGGCGGCGGTTTTGTTGTAGGCCTCCAGCGCGCTCAAACGCATATAGCACTCGCCGTGAACCTCCATGCGCCCTTTGTAGGGCACGGTCATGGGAATCGAGCGTATGGTTTTGACCTGCTCGAGTATGACCTCGCCCACCTCGCCGTTGCCGCGCGTGGCCGCCTGAACGAGCAGGCCGTTTTCATAGGTCAGGTTGATTGTCAGCCCGTCGAATTTGTGCTCCACGACAAATTTGAGCGGCGGCAGATTCGCGCCGGCCTCGTTGGCCTCCAGACGCAGCTTCTCCGCCCGCGCCGCCCATGCGCGCACGGCCTCGATCGACTGCGCCTTGTCCATGCTCCACAGCCGCGCGATGTGCCGGTGCTGATCGAACGCGCTCAGCGGCTCGCCGCCCACGCGGTGCGTCGGCGAATCGGGCAGCGTTACGCCCGTATCGCGCTCCATCTGGACGAGCGAATCGTACATCCTGTCCCATTCGCCGTCCGAAATGGTGGGGTTGTCCAGCACATAATACTGATACGCCGTCTCGTTGAGCCGGTCGACCAGCGCGCGCATAGCGTCCAGATTCACCGTCATTCCGCCTTTCCATCCAGCCGCACGACCGGCGCCAGCTCGGCGGCGAAGGTTTTCTCCGTGCCGTCGTCAAAGCGTATGGTCATGCGCTTGTTGTCGTCATACAGAAGCAGCACAGTGCCCTCGCCGAAGCGGTTGTGCCGCACGCGGTCGCCCTTTTTGAAGATCGCCGCGCCGGGCGCCTTGAACGCGCCCATGCCCTTTTTGAGCCCCGGAATATCCAGCGGCGAGCGATTCTGCGGTTTCGTCCCTGCCGTCGGCTGCTGCGGCGCTGGCCGTGCCGCCGGACGCGCGCCATAGCCCGTCTGCTGAGGGCGACGCATTCCAAAATTCGCCGCTTCTCTCGGCGCGCCCAGCCGCGTCTGGGGACGAACAGCCGCGTTCGCGTCCTCGATCAGGCGCTGAGGAATTTCGTCCACAAAGCGGGAGCGCATGCTGACCTGCCGGCTGCCGTAGAGCGCGCGGGTCTGCGCCCAGCTCATGCACAGGCGCTTGCGGGCGCGGGTGATGCCCACATAGCACAGCCGGCGCTCCTCCTCCAGCTTTTCATTGTCGAACAGCGCGCGGCTGGTCGGGAAAACGCCGTCCTCCATGCCGGTCATGCACACCAGATTGAACTCCAGACCCTTGGCGGAGTGCAGCGTCATCAGCGTGACCGCCTGAGCGTTCTCGTCCATGCCGTCCAGATCGGTCACCAGCGCGACGTTCTCGAGGAAACCGGAAAGCCCGCCCTCCGGTTCGCGCGCGACGTATTCCTTCACGGCGGTTTCAAGCTCGGCGATGTTCTCCAGCCGGCTCTCGTTTTCCTCGTTCTCTACCTTTTTATATTGCTCCTCGTAGCCGGTCGCGTCGATCACATGGCGCAATAGCTCGTCGGGCGGCAGCGTCTCGCAGGCCAGGCTCAGCTCCTCCATGAGCGCCGTGAATTTCTGTATGGCCGTCTTGGCGCGCGCGCCCAGCTCGGTTTCCTCCACGCTCATGGCCGCCATGATGAGCGACGTATCCTCCCCGGCGGCATAATCGGCCAGCGCGTCGACGGTGCTGTCGCCGATGCCGCGGCGCGGCTCGTTGACCACGCGCCGAAACGCCACGTCGTCGGCCGGATTGACCAGCAGGCGCAGATAGGCGATCAGATCCTTGACCTCCTTGCGCTCATAGAACTTCACGCCGCCATAGACGCGATACGGTATGCCCGAGCGCACCAGCGCCTCTTCCAGCACGCGGGACTGCGCGTTGGCGCGGTAGAGTATCGCCGCGTCGCCCGCGCCGCCGCCGCTCTTCTGCCAGCCTTCAATCTGGCGGCACACCCACGCGGCCTCGTCGCGCTCATCCTGCGCGCAGTACAGGCGGATCTTGTCGCCCTCGTCCGCCTCCGTCCAGAGCGCCTTCTCCTTGCGGCCGGCGTTGTGCGCGATGACCTGATTGGCCGCGTCGAGAATGTTGCCGGTGGAGCGGTAGTTCTGCTCGAGCTTGACGACAAAGCAGCCGGGAAAATCCTTCTCAAACTCGAGAATATTGCGGATATCCGCGCCGCGCCAGCCGTAAATGGACTGATCGTCGTCGCCCACGACGCAGACGTTCTTCTTCTCGCCGGCCAGCAGGCGCACCAGCTCGTACTGCGCGAGGTTGGTGTCCTGATATTCGTCCACCAGTATATAGTCGAACTTGCGCCGGTAATATTCCAATACCGGCGGATGCGCCGTGAGCAGCTCCATTGTCTTCACGATGAGATCGTCGAAATCGAGCGCGTTGTTGGCGCGCAGCGTCTTTTCATAGCGCTTGTAGACGTCGGCGATCTTGGCGGCGCGCAAATCGCGTTCCGATTCCCTGAGCCATTCGGACGGCGTCAAGAGCCGGTTCTTCGCGTCGGAAATGATCGACTTGATCTCGCGGGGCGAATACATCTTATCGTTCAGCTTCAGCTCCTTGACGAGCGCTTTGATCACGCCCATCTGATCGTCGTCGTCATAGATCGAGAAGCTGCGCATATAGCCCAGCTTTTCAATATCGCGGCGCAGTATCCGCGCGCAGCAGGCGTGGAATGTGGACACCCACACGTCGTCGACGCGATCGCCCGTCAGCGCGCGGATGCGATCCTTCATCTCCCGCGCGGCCTTATTGGTGAACGTAATGGCCAGTATCGACCACGGCGCGCGCCCCTGCTCGATCAGATAGGCCACGCGATGGGTCAGCACGCGCGTCTTGCCCGAGCCCGCGCCGGCCAGCACCAGGAGCGGCCCCTCCGTATGAAGCACCGCCTCGCGCTGAGGCGCGTTGAGCAGCGACAAATCAATCATTTTCTTCGCCTTTCTCCAGTCGCTCGAGCACCGTGCGATAGCCGCCCGCGCCGTACACCAGGCAGCGGTTCACGCGGCTGATCGTCGCCGTGGACGCGCCCGTCTGACGGGCGATGTCGCTGTATGTCATCTGGCGGCGCAGAAGGCGAGCCACCTCCAGCCTCTGCCCCAGATCCTGCATTTCCCGAATCGTGCACAAATCGTTCAGCAGGCTGCGTGCTTCGTCTTCGGTTTTGAGCGACAGAAGCACCTCGGTCAGCAGCTTGAGTTGCTCCTCGTTGATTATGGGCTGCATATTCTGTGACCTCCGATTCCATAATGATACACGTTAACTTTATCACAGTGACGCGCGAAATGCAAGAGCCTGACGCGATTTTTCACCCTCTGTTCGTTTTCTGGGACAAAAAGAGCGCGTGACGCGCCGCGCTCTTCTCTTTTCTGCGCTGTCCGAGTTTATACGAGCTTGCCGCCGCTCTTTCGCACCACGGGGAACGTGAGCACAAAGCGCGCGCGGCCGTCCTGCGACTGCACCGACACGCCCGCATCGCCGCCGAATATCAGCTTAAAGCGCTGATTGACGTTGCTCAAGCCGATATGCTGCGCCGCGCCGATCGCGTCGCGCTCCAGCAGGCGGTTGAGCCGCTCGACCTCCCTTTCGTCCAGCCCCACGCCGTCGTCCCAGACGATGATGCGCGCCGTCTCGCCGTTTATCTCGCCCTCAACGCCGATGCGGCCGCGATAGTGCAGCGGCCTCAGTCCATGGTTGACCGCGTTCTCGATCAGCGGCTGAAACGACAGTTTGGGCACGCAGACGTCCAGCATCTCCGGCGGCACGCTGATCTCGATCTGCACGCGGTTCTTATAGCGGAAGGCGATCAGCGTCATGAACAGGCGGATGTGCTCCAGCTCCTCGCTCAGCGGCGCGAGATAGTTGTCGCCCGTCAGGCTGACGCGCATCAGCGCCGCGAAATCCTCCAGCGCCTTCACCGTCTCGCATTCCGTGCCCATGATCTGCGCGACCGAGCCGGAGAGCGCCATGAGCGTGTTGCTGATGAAGTGCGGATTGATCTGCGCCTGAAGCGCCGCGATCTGGGCGCGATTGAGATTGGCCATGTGCTGATTGAGATCGCCCTGCAAATCGCGGTTGCTCTTCTCCTGCGCACGAACGCGCTCGCGGATGAACGCCAGCTCGTCTGCGGGACGCTGCCGTCCGTCGCCGAGGCCGAGCGCCTGGCTGAGCTGGCGAATCGGCTGATAGCCCAAGAGCGCCAGCGTCATGGCGGTCACAAGGCTGAGCAAAAGCGACATCGCCGTGCTGACGACGGTCAGCTGCCGGCTCATGCGCGTCTGGGCGGCATAGCGCCCCATGGGCGACAGATAGATATACTTAAGGCCGCTCTCGGCCGATTCATAGCTCGAGACGACGAACTGCGTTCCCCAGAGCGTCGCGCTCTCGCTGTAATTGCCCCCGCGCGCTGCGAACTGCTCGAACTCCGCGCGGTCATAGGCCTCATTGCGCAATAGCCTGCGCTCGTCGATATAGAACAGATCGCCGCTGTTCATGTCATAGGCCGCCAGCAGCGGCTCCTCGCCCGCGCGGCGATAGCAGCCCGAGCCGAGGTGATTGCCCAGCGCCTCCATATTGATGTTGACGACGACGCAGCCGCGCCCCGGCGCACCGCCGACGGGATAGAGCAGGCGCACAATCCATGGAAAATTCTGCTCGCTGGCGCGCACCGCCGTGACATAGCAGCGCTCGTCCATGGCCTTATAGGCGGCCATCCATGGGGACGAGCGCACGGCCTCGCCCGCCTCAACGCCCTTGGCCTGAAGCACGAGATCGATCTTGTCGTAGTAAATGTCGATCGAATCGATATAGGAATAGGTTTTGCGGATCAGCGACAGCGCGCCCCGGATGTCCTCCTTGCGCATATCGCGATAGAAGTCCGCGCGGTTCTGGAACGCCAGATACTGAACATTCTGCGACATGGCTACATAGTAGGTCAGATCCTTGGCCAGCTGGAACGTGTTTTCCATAACGCCCGCGCCGCGCTGGAGCGCCTGCTCGTTGATCGAAAAGATTTCGTTCTGAAAGGAGCGGTTCATCCAGTGCGTCCACATGACGTTGAGCGCCGCCACGGGCACGGCCATGATCAGCAGAATCACCGCGAAATAGCGCCGCAGCAGCCGCGAAAACCGGTAATCATGCATATAGTGAACGAGCTTTGCGATCATGTCCGCACGCCCTTTCTGCGGCTCTGCCACACCGCGACGCTCTCGCCGGTCACCTCGCGGAACACATTCTTGAAATAGCGCTCGCCGCTGTAGCCCACGGATCGCGCCGTCTCCTCGCAGGAGAGCCCCTCCGAAAGCAGCTCGCGCGCCCGGGCGATGCGCACGCGCGTCATGAAGTCCGAAATCTGGCAGCGCGCCTCCTTCTGGAACTGCCGCCGGAAATGGCGCTCGCTGTAGTGCATGGCCTCGGCCACGCGCGCGACGCTCAGCTCCTCGCCGATGTGAGAGCGCACATAGCGCTCCACGCGGATCACCAGAGCGTCCTCCGCTTCATCCTCGAGCGGCGCGCCGCGGTTCTCCTCGCGATCCGCCAGCGCGCTGGCCGTCTCATTGAGCACAGTGAGCAGCTCCTCATGGCGCACCGGCTTGAGCAGATAGGCCGCCACGCCATAGGCGATGCCCTGCCGGGCGTAGTCGAACTCGCCGTGCGCGCTCAAAAGCACAACGCGCGCGGGATAGCTCTGCTCCCAAAGCGCGCGCGCCAGCTCCAGCCCGCTCATATTGCACATCACGATGTCGGTCACGACCAGATCGACGCTGTGGCTCTCGAGCCACTCAAGCGCCTCCGTCCCATCCTCAAGGCAGCAGGCCACTTCAAAGCCCATGTCGCCCCACTCCGGGCGCGCGCACAGGCCGTCCAATATCATCGGGTCGTCGTCCACGATCAGCACGCGATACATACTCTTTTCCCCCGCATCACATTGTGATAATAATATAGCATAGCGGCGGCGATTCGTCAACAAACCTCCAAAGGGCTGCCCGCAAAACGCAGGCAGCCCGAAACAGCGCGGAGAGAAGCGATTACCACTTGCAGTCGTTGGCCGCGACGAATTCGTTGATCTGGCGCTGATACTCGGCGTTGTAGGTCTCAAGACCCGCCGCATTCATCTTGTCAACGAACTCGTTATAGCGCGTCTCCAGCTCATCGCCCAGATAGCCCTTGTAGAACATCGAGAAATACTCGCCGTAAACGGCGCTCAGGTTGGAGGCCTCGGTGGCAACAGGATCGGAATTGAAGCTGAAGTTCAGCAGGGGGCTGGCATAGGCCGTCGCTTCCTGCGCCTTCAGGCCCTCATAATAGCCGGCTGTGTCGGCCTGAGTCACCAGAGCGTTCATGCAGGTGCCCATGATCCACTTCCACTGGCCGTACGCCCAGTCGCTCGTGGCCTGACCCGCGCCGCCCAGCGTGGTAACGGTGCCGTCGCCGTTGTCCGTCCAGTGCACGTCCTTAATGCCGTACACGAAGTCCTGATACAGCTCGGGATTGGCATAGAACTCGTTGAGCACCATCATGGCGCGCTCGGGCTCCTTGCTGGTGTAGGGCAGAACCATGGCGGTCGCGTCGCCCTTCGACCATGTGCAGCTGCGGTTGAAGTAAACGACGGTTATGGGCATATTGTACTGGGCGCTCAGGCGCTGCGCAATGCCCTCGTCCAGCGCGCCGTGCTGATTGAAGATATAGTCGGTCGCGGTCAGCTCGCCGTTCCACTGGATGGACTGGTTCGCGCTGGCGATGTCGCTCTGGATATAGCCCTTCTGATAGTAATCAGACACGAGCTTGGCATAGCGCAGGAAGCCGTCCTCCTCGGCAATATACTTGGGCTTCACGGTGAATGTGTCGTCGCCGAACTCGATATAGCCATAGCTGCCGGACGCGCCCTTCTTCTGGCTGCCGACATACAGGGACAGCAAGCAGTCGACGTAAACGCCGTTGTACAGCTTGCCCTTCTCCTGAAGCGTCTTGGGATACACTTCAAAGGTATCAACCAGCTTCTGGTAGTCCTCGTCGGTGTAATTGCCGTCGTCGATCCTGTAGAAGGCGTCCTGAAGCTCCTGCTCCCAGCCCTCGGGCATCTCGTTGACCAGCTCGACCGGCAGATAGAGGCCGTTGCGGCCGCCCATCAGACCCTGCCAGGACACGGCGTAGTAGATCTTTCCATCCGGCGCGCGGTGCAGATCAATGCACTCCTTGCCCAGCGCTTCAATGATGCCCTGTCCGTACTGCTCGAGCAGATCGTCCATCGGCAGTATGGTGCCTTCCTGCGCCATCTTGTCCTTGTTGAACATCCAGCCCGCCCAGGCGATGTCGATGCGCTCGTTCGCAGCCATTGCCTTGTCGAACTTCTCCTGATAGCCGGAGGAAGAAACGAAGCTCATATCC
>CAKUAV010000028.1 GCA_934636425.1 uncultured Clostridia bacterium | reverse complement strand
AGAAGCACCAGTAGCCGCCGCAGCAGAAATTGCAAATGAGATTCAGCAGCACGCAGGATAGACAGGGGCTGCTGCAAAGCGCCGCGGGCACGCCGAAGCTGCGCCCACGCGAGCGATAGGTCGCGCCGCTCTGTTGAAGCTGCTGGAGAAACAGCCGATACTGAAAGTTGTCCGGCGCCATGCTGACCGCCATGCGCGCGTGCTCAAGCGCCGTCACACGGTTGCCCATGCCCATATTCGCCTGCGCGCTCAGATAATACCATTCGGCTGTGCGCTCGGATACATTCGCGAGCGCATTGAGCGCCTGCTGATAATAGCCGCTCATGACATACGAGCGCGCCGCGCGCAGCCCATCCGACTCGCTCTGCGTGTAGCCGCCATAGCCGCCAAACGGGCCGTAGCCGCCGAACGGATCATAGCCGGGACGCTGGCCGCCATACCCATAGCCGCCGCCCGGCCGCGACGCCGCGTTGTTCGGGCGGTAATTCGGATCGGTCAGCATGGCGTACGCCTCATTGATCTCCTTCATCTTCTCCTCGGCCTCTTTCGAGCCGTTGTTCCGATCGGGATGATACTTGAGCGCCAGCTTCCGATACGCCTTCTTGATCTCATCCTGCGTCGCTCCCTGCGACACGCCTAAAACTTTGTATGGATCCATATCTTCTCCTCGCAGGCCGCGCCTGCACTCATCTGCGCCGCATCGCCGGCCATTTCTACACATTATGTGGCGACCGCGCGCCGTTTCGTTGGCAGTTTCTTCCTAATTATATAGCGTCTGCACGCGATTCCCTCGGCAGTCTCTTTCGAGAGGTCTGCGCAACCGCTCGTCCGTTTCCGCTCTGCCGAGTTGGCAAGCCGCGCGCCGATTTCCTCGGCAGTTTCTTTCGGAAGTCCGCGCAGTCATTCGCCGCATTCCGCTCTGCCGAGTTGGCAAGTTTGCCCGCCGATTTCCTCGGCAGTTTCTCGCCAGAAATCCGCAAGCCATTCACCCGCATCTCGCTTTGCCGACTTGGCAAATTATCTGCCGATTCCTGCGGCAGTTTCTACCTAATTATATTACATAGCGGAGTCCGTGCGCTGCTCGGGTGCGTCGTCCAGCGGCAGGCCGCGCTTTTTGCACAGCCACGCATAGCGCCCCCACACGCCCGAATAGAAAACATTGCGCAGCAGCGTCAGATCGCGCACCAGCGGCAGCCGCTCGAACGCCGCCGTGCAGACGTCCATCTCCAGCATCAGTATCTGGCGCATCTCCATGTCGTAATCACTGTGCGCCGAGAGCGCCCGCAGCGGATTGGGGCGGTTTCTCTTCACGTCGCCGGGCAGATCCTCGTACGCGTCCATCAGATAGATGAACCGGCCGAGCGCACGCCCCATGTCGCGCAGCACAGGCGCGAAAAAATCCTCGCGCCAGGCGTAGATTTCCGCGATGATCGCGCCGGTGCAGTTGGCCGCCGCATCGACATTGCCGCTGTCCTCGCGCTCAAGGCGGCTGTTCTCGCGGAAAGCCGCGTCTATGCGCGCGCATTTGTCGGGATATTTTTCACGTACTGCCTCAAACGCCCGCTCGACGGCGCGTCCCCGCATGCCCTTCGGCGCACGCCCCTCGTCGGTCTGATCGTCGAGCGCCTTGTAGTGCGCCAGCAGCACGCTCATGTCGGCGGCATAGTCAGCGCACGGCCCGCATGCATAATCATGCGCAGCGATGGGACGCTCGGCACAGCGCTCGCGGCCGCGCGTCTCCGCTTCGTCATAGAGCGATGAGAGCAGCAGCTGGAGCACGGTCATGTCATAGCTGAGCGTCAGGCGGCTCAACTGGCCGTATCGAGCGGCCAGCGCATGGCAAAGGCCGCAATACACGGCGCGAAACCGCGCATAATCCTCCTTCGCCAGCGTGCGGGCATTGATCGAGACATAGCCGTACACGGAATCGCCCCTCTCCTTAACCGTCATCATAACGCATAAATATTAGTAAAGCATGAACAAACATACATTACCTGAAAAACGTCACACGAATTCCCATTTGCGCACCCGGCAGCGCATCGCATCAGGCGCTCCCCTGCCCGCCGAGCCGTAATGCAGCGACGCGCTGATTCGTGCAGTCTCTGTCGCCGGAGTGGCACCGCGTAGTTCGTAGCGACGCTCCCCGCCGCGCCGTGAGCCAGCAGCGCGCTGATTCGTGCAACCGCGTTGCCGAGGTAAACATAGCGCGGCTTGCCGTGACGCGCCGATTTGCGCAAGCGCGTCGCCGGGGTGGGCATCGCGCAGTTCGCAGCTACGCTCCCCGCCGAGCCGTGAGCCAGCGACACGCCGATTTGTGCAATCGCGTCGCCGAGGTAAACATAGCGCGGCTCGCCGTAACGCGCTGATTTGCGCAACCGCGTCGCCGGGGTGGGCATCGCGCAGTTCGACACGCGCTAAGCCGCCGTGCCGGAGTCCCGGCGCGCTGATTTGTATAATTCGCATTGCCAGAGTGAGTACTGTACAATTCGCAGCGCGCACCGCCGAGCTGATGTTCCAGCGAGCCGATTCGTGCAAACCGCGTCGCCGGAGTAGGCATCGCGCAGCTTGCCGTGGCGCGCTGATTCGTGCAGCTGCATCGCCGGAGTAGACATCGCGCGGTTCGCAGCGCACACCGCCGAGCCGATGTTCCAGCTCGCCGTTTCGCACAACCTCCCGTGGACACTGAGTTTATTCTAACACGGGAATATGAATCCCGTGCGGCAAAAGGGCACGCGCTCAAAGGCTTAACGCAGAATTTTCATCGGCGGGCGCTGCGTTCATACTATGGTGATATTTGCGTGATAAAATGGGAGAAATGGGAGAATGGAAGTGATTGATATGTCGTTTTGGGACAAGCTGAGAGCCGGATTTTTCAGGTTTATGCAGGGGCGCAACGGCGTGGATCAGCTGGGCAACGCCTCGATGTGGACAGCGGTCGTACTGACGCTGATCAACGTGTTCGCAAACTCGCTCGTGCTGAGCCTGCTGGTCTCGGCGCTGTGGATCTGGGCGATTTTCCGCCTGCTCTCGCGCAATGTGACCAGGCGGCGCGCCGAAAACGCATGGTTCAGCGCGCGCTTTTACAGGGCGAAGACGTGGGCCTCTCAGGCGCGCGAGCGGTTCAAAAACCGCAAGAAGTACGTCTATTTCGAGTGCCCCAACTGCCACCTGCCTCTGAGGCTGCCCCGCGGCGTGGGCAACGTCACCGTCAAATGCTCCAAATGCGGCCACACATTCGACAAAAAAGCGTGACGCGCGCCTAAACGCGGGACATCGCGCGATTGGCTCGGAGTTGCTCGCAAAAGCCGGACATTCTGCGCATCTGGTGCATTCGACAAAAAGCGTGACGCGCGCCTGATGGAAAGCCGTCGCGTGATCGACTCAGGACTGCTCGAGAAAGCCGGACATTCTGTGCAGTCTGGCGCTTTCGACAAAAAGTGTGGCGCGCCCCTGAAGGCATTGTGTTGCGCGATCGGCTCGGAGTTGCTCGCAAAAGCCGGACGTTCTGCGCATCTGGTGCATTCGACAAAAAAAGCGTGGCGCGCTCCTAAACGCAGGACATCGCGCGATTGGCTCGGGCGCTTCCCGTAAAAAGCCTAACATTCTTCGCCAAACCGGACGATGAAAGGAAGGATACTATGATTTATGCCGACAGATACCCTTCGCACCTCGACGTCAAGGCCGATCTGATGAAAAGGGCCGTGCTCAGCACCCCGTCGACGATCGGCAGCAGCGGCCGCGTGGTCTATGTTTCACCGCGCGGATATGACGGCAACGACGGTCTGAGTCCGGAAACCGCCATACGCACGCCGCTCCGGCTCAACGGAATGCGCTTTGAATACGGCGACAGCGTGCTCTTCGAGCGCGGCGGCGTGTATCGCGGCCACATATGTGCGCGCTCCGGCGTAACCTATTCCGCATACGGCGAGGGCGCAAAGCCCATCATCAACGGCTCGTTCAAGAACTACGCCGACCCGGCGCTCTGGGAAAAGACCGGCTGCGAGAACGTCTGGCGCTGCGTCGAACCGCTCAACAACGTCGGCCTGGTCGCGCTCGATCACGCGGCCGCGCCCGGCAAATACGACGATGTCTGCGGCATCAAGCGCATCCCCACGCTGGACGGCTTCGAGACCGAGAAGGATTTGAAGGCTGACGGCGAGTTTTTCTCAAATCTGCGAAACGACGACCTTTTCCTCTATTGCAGCGCGGGCAACCCCGGCGCGGTGCATACCTCGATCGAGCTGGGCACCTGCTACAACCTCATCACCGTGGACGCGCGCAGCCACGACATAGTCTTCGACAATCTCGATATACGCTATACCGGCGCGCACGGGCTGCGCATTTACCCAGATTGCACGAATATCACGATTCAAAATTGTATATTCTGCTATTTGGGCGGTTCGATACTGCGCGGCTTCATAGGCGGCGAGAATGTGCGCTACGGCAACGCGGTCGAGCTGTGGATATCCAACGACGGCATAACCGTAAAGAACAACTGGATCTATCAGATTTACGACACGGGCATAACGCATCAATTCACGCCGGTCGGCTACTCGCGGTCGCAGATGCGCAACATACGCTACGAGGACAATCTGATCGAGTATTGCTTCTGGTCGCTGGAGTACTACAATCCGCGCATCGAGGGCGGAACGATGAAATCGGAGAATATTCACATTGCGCGTAACTTTTGCCGCATGGGCGGTTACGGCTGGGGGTGTCCGGGGCGCGAGACGCAGGCGCCGATGTTCAGCGCCGGTTCCTGTCCGGACGATACGCGCGACTATCTGGTCGAGAACAACATTTTCGACCGGTGTTTGGGCTATCTGATTGCCGAATCGGACTATCCGGGCAACCACAAGACTGTGTTCAGCCGCAACACGTACATTCAGGAGGAGGGCAGGCCGTTCGCGCGGCTGTTCGGCAATGTCTACGCCATGGACGAGTACGCCGAGGAGACGCTGAAAACGGTCAACGGCGACATCGATCCGATCGTCATCGCACTGCGGCCACTGTGTGGCTTCCACACCGCTTCGCGCACGCAACCCGACTCTTCAGCGCTTGGGGGCGCTTCGAGTCTGGATGTTTGAGCGTGTAGGAATCATCGCTGTACAGCACGACCCGCCCGACCAGCCGGCAGTGCCGGCTTCCTCTCCGCTTCGCGCACGCAACCCGACTCCGCGCCGCTTGAGGGCGGCTCGAGTCTGGACGTTGGTACGTGTAGGTAACATCTCAATACAGCACGACCTGACCGGCCATAAATCAGAGCCGGTCAGGTCTTTCCGTGTACCCGGGTTTTGCAAGCGTGGGTACAGTGATTGGAGCGCTGGCGCTTTTGCGAGGATATGTGTTCGCACCAACGCAACCCCGCCGCAGCGTGAAGAGAGTCCAGAGAGGCGGCCGTGCCGCTTCCACATTCGACTCTTTGGCGCAGCCTGGGGCGGCCGCTGTGCCGCTTCCACATTTAGCCCCAGTTACTCCCCGCGGAAAGACTTACAAGGCCAATGCGGCTGCGTAAAAGCGTATAAGCGCGGCGAATACGTACTAAGGCAATTCCGCCGCAGCGTGAGGAGAGTCCAGAGAGTCGAAGACTCTTTGGCGCAGGTTTGGGGGCGCGCAGCCCCCAACGTACTCCCCACGGAAAACGCCGCAAAGCCAATGCGGCTGCGCAAAGACGCACAAGCGCCGCACCGCCGACCCCGTAGCCCCGTTCTCCGTTCTCCGTGTCCCCGATAACCCGTCGAGATCGCCTGCAAGAAACGGCCAAACCCGAAGTGAACCTACAAAGGCCGATAACCACACCGACACTGCGAGAACGCACGAAGGCGATCTCGACCTGCGGAATAGAAACGCAAGATATCGCAAGCCGTCCTGTTTGTCGCCATGCGGCAAACAGCAGGCGTGAGCCGAGGCAAAGCGCGACAACAGAAACGCGAGACTGTGCGCGAAACGAGGGTAACCTCTCACCAGAACCGCAACGCCGGACGTGAACCGAGCGTACATTCCCGCCAGAACCGCAACGCCAGATGTGAACCGAGGCAAAACGCGACAACAGAAACGCGAGACTGTGCGCGAAACGAGGGCAACCTCCCGCCAGAACCGCAACCCCGGGCGCGAACCGAGCGCAAATTCCCTTCAGAACCGCAACGCTGGACGTGAACCGAAGCAAAACGCGACAACAGAAATGCGAGGATGGACATAAACAAGGGCAAACGCCACGACAGCACTGCAATGTCGAACGTAAACCGAGGGAAAACCGCCGCGCCAGAACCGCACCGCCGGACGCACTCATCTCCTGCACCCCACTTCCGAATTACCCCCGCCGTTCCCCCTGCGCGCACAAACGCCTGTGCCGGGACTAAATCCGGCCAAACGCAGCATTTCGCCGGCCTGCTGTTCACTATCCCATAATGAGCAATATCGCATCGCCGCGTCAGCGCAGACAAACGCCACAAGCGGAAGCCGCGCTGCGTCCGCCGCGTCAGCGCGGGCGACGGCCTGCCGCTCCGCCGCCGACGCACAAAACCCGCCCTCCCCGAATAAACGGAGAGGGCGGGTTGACGTCTGTGCGCCGTTACTTCTTTTCCGCGTCGCAGAGTATGGTCAGCAGCTTGTTGCTGCGCGAGAGGAAGGCCACCATGCGCTCGGGGTCGAGCGTCTGGCGCGACATTTCGGCCAGATCCAGCACCTGATTGCATACCATCTCGGTCATGTCGGAATCCGCGTCGGCGGTCTTCAAATACTCGATCAGGGGATGCGCGGCGTTCAGCACCAGCGCGCGCTGCTCGGGCATGGCCATGCCGTTGCCCCACTGCTTCGCCATCTCGCTGAAGCGGCGCGACTGCTCCTCAACCGTGATCATGGCCGGCAGCTCGCCCGTGCGGAATTTTTCCAGCTTGACGGTCAGATCGGGCTGACCCAGCGCCTTGCGGAACTTCTCCTCGAGCGCCTTGCGGGCGTCCTCGTCGGTCTCGCTCGCCTCGGTCAGGCCGTCCATGCTCGCGTCCACGCGCTTGAAGGTCATGCCCTCCTTGCCGCCGTACTCCATAAAGCTGATGAAGTTGTTGTCGATCAGCGTGTCCAGCACGACCACGTCGACGTCCTGATCCTTGTAGAGCTTGACCATCTGCGCCTGGCGCTTCGGGTCGCTGGTGTAGAATATGATCTTCTTGTCGTCCTTGTAATTGCGCTCGCCGTATTCCTTGAGCGTGAGGTATTCACCGTCCACAGTTTTGAACAGCAGCGCATCCTTCACGCGGTCATAGAACTTCTCGTCGCGTATGCAGCCGTACTTGACGAAGGGATGGATGTCGTCCCAGTACTTCTGATAGTCCTCGCGCTTTGTGTTGAACTCGGTCACGAGGCGATCGGCCACCTTGCGCGTGATGTAGCCCGACAGCTTCTTCACATAGCCGTCGTTCTGCAGGAACGAGCGCGACACGTTCAGCGGCAGATCCGGGCAGTCCACGACGCCCTTGAGCAGCAGCAAAAACTCCGGGATGATCTCCTTGATGTTGTCCGCCACGAAGACCTGGTTGCTGTACAGCTTGACCTGACCCTCGCTGGCCGAGAACTCGTTCTTGATCTTCGGGAAGTACAGTATGCCCTTCAGGTTGAACGGATATTCCGCGTTCAGATGGATCCAGAACAGCGGCTCCTCGTAATCGTGGAACACCTTGTGATAGAACGCGCGGTATTCCTCGTCGGTGCAGTCGGCGGGGCGCTTGAGCCAGAGCGGACTGACGTCGTTGATCTGCTCGGGCTTGTCCTCGCTCGGCGCTTCCGGCTTGTCCGCCGCGTCGCTCTCGGCGCTCTCATCCTTCTTTTCCTCGGGCGCCTTGACCTCGCTCAGGAAGATCGGCACGGGCATGAACGCGCAGTATTTGTCCAGCACGCTGCGAACGGTGTACTTTTCGAGGAATTCCTTTTCGTCGTCGTTCAGGTGCAGCGTGATGCAGGTGCCCACGTCCGCCTTGTCCGATGCGGACAGCTCGTAGCTCATGCCGTCCTCGCTGCTCCAGTGGACGCTCTGCGCGCCCTCCTTCCAACTCAGCGAATCGATCTCCACCTTCGAGGACACCATGAATGCCGAATAGAAGCCCAGGCCGAAATGGCCGATGATGCCGCCGTTTTCGCCCTCTTCGCTCTTGTACTGCTTCAGGAATTCCTCCGCGCCGGAGAAGGCGACCTGGCAGATGTACCTGACCACCTCGTCCTCGGTCATGCCCACGCCGTTGTCGACGATCTTCAGCGTGCCGGCCGCCTTGTCGACGATCACATCCACGCGATAATCGTCGCGCATGGGCGCTTCGCCCTTGAGCGCGAGCAACTTGTATTTGGCAATCGCGTCGCAGCCATTGGACACAATCTCGCGCAGGAAAATATCCTTGTCGGAATAAAGCCACTTCTTGATGACGGGCATTATATTTTGAGCATTAATCGAAATCGTTCCCTTTTCACTCATGGGAAACACCTCCTGCTTCGATGCTGTCTCTATTGTAGTACGCCCGCGCCCAAATGTCAATAGAAAATTAGCACTCAAAGCGTCTGAGTGCTAACAATTTTTATTCTGGCAACAATTGTCCCATTTGCGCCACAATTTATCGAGGAGCGCGTGAAGGGCGGGCGGGGGTAATTCCGAATTGCCCATCGCCGCCGTCACTCGGGTACACAGAAAGACCCGACCGGCTCTGAGAATGTGGCTGCCGCACTGCGGCTGGCCGGGCGGGTCGTGCTGTATTGAGATGTTATCAACACGCACTACCGTCCAGACTCGAGCCGCCCTCAAGCGGCGAAGAGTCGGGTTGCAACGCGCGAAGCGGAGTGGAAGCCGGCACTGCCGGCCGGGTCGGGCTGTATTGAGATGATACCTACACGCACCACCGTCCAGACTCGAGCCGCCCTCAAGCGGCGAAGAGTCGAGTTGCAACGCGCGAAGCGGAGTGGAAGCCGGCACTGCCGGCCGGGTGTCAGCCTAGGCTGTAAATCGAATTGAGCAGCGCCGTGCCGGCGGCCGTATTGAAGAGCTGCTCGCGCGTGTTGAGTATGTTCTCGCGCGAAAAGGACGCTTCGTCGGCATTGACCAGATAGTCGGCCTCGAGCAGTATCTGATAATCGACACCGTCAATGTCCGTCAGCGTGTGGTGACGCCCCACCAGATAGACCACCCGCTCGATCACATCCGCGTCAAGCCCCGTGTCGGCCAGAAAGGCGCGCGCAATCGGCTGCCCCTCGATCTCCTGCAGCTTGCCGTCCGCACGACCGTACTTTTCGCGGCAAAACGGACAGGCGATGTCATGCACAATGGCCGCAACCTCGGTCACCAGCCGGTCGCGCTCGGAAAGCCGCTCCCGCTCGGCAATGATGGCCGCAAAGGCGTGTACCTTCATCAGATGATTGACGTCGTGACGATTGCCGTTCGAATAGTCGATCATCTTGCAGAGAATTTCAGTCACAGTCATGGCGCTCCCCCTCCAATGCGTTCGTTTTTTCTCGATTATAGCACGCCGCAGCGGCAATTGCAAGCGCGACATTTTCTCTTGACAAACGATGCAAATGCGTTATAATAGAGGTGTTAAAACGTTTTAATTTTGCGGTGGTGTTATGAATATTAAATTGGAGGACGTGGCGCATCGGCTGGGCGTTTCCAAGGCGACGGTCTCGCTGGCCCTAAACGGCAGTCCGCGCGTCAACGAGCGCACGCGTGAGCGGGTGCTGGCCGCCGCCCGCGAAATGGGCTATCACCCCAACCCGTACGCGCGGCGGCTGGTGACGCAGAAGAGCCGGCTGGTCGGGCTGATCGTGCCCGACATTGAAAATGTGTACTACGCCTCGCTCGTGCGCCATGTTTCCGACGCGCTGAACCGGGCGGGATACGCGCTGAGCGTGGCCACCAGCAGCAACACGCGCCTGACCGAGCGCAAAATCATCGGCGAAATGCTCGAAAGCCGCGTGGACGCGCTGCTGCTCGCGCCGGTCAACGCGCCCGGCGGCAGCACGGCCTATCTGAGCGCCGCCGACGACGCGGGCGTGCCGCTGCTTTTCGTCACGTCGATCTACGCCGGTCTGACGCGGCCATGCGTGATGTGCGATCTCTACGGCGGTATGAAGGCGCTCATGGCGCAGCTCTACGAGCGCGGGCGCAGGCGCATCGTGCTGCTGACCGGCCCTCGCGACGTTTACTGCCTCGACCTGCGCGAGCGCGGCTGGCGCGATTTTCTCGTCGAGCACAGTCTGCCCGCCGAGGCGGCGCTTCACCTGAGTGAGGTCACATACGAGGCGGCGCTGGCCGCACTGCGCGACTATCCCCTCGAAAGCATCGACGCGGCGGTGTGCGTCAACGACATGATGGCGCTGGGCGCGGTCAACGCGCTGCTGGCGCGCGGCGTACGCGTGCCGCAGGACGTCGCCGTGTCGGGCTACGACGACGTGATCTTCTCGCGCGTCTCCCCCGTGCCGATCACGACGGTGCGTCAGGACGTGCGCGCACTGGCAACCGCCGCCGTCGATCACCTGCTGGACATGATCGAGCATCGCGGCCGAACGCAGGCCATCGCTCCCCTGCCCTGCACGCTGATCGAGCGCGAATCGACCGGCGCAAGCGTCCCCATCGAGCGCACACCGTGACAAAGCGGCACGCATAGGCGCGGCAGCAAATCCCATGGCGCATCGAGCGGACGCGGACAGCGTCGGTAAGTTCCGCAGCCGGATGACGTGCCGCGGCGGCGGCAAAGTCCGTTCGGAAAATCTTATATATAATAGGTAGAAACTCAGAATTGCGAGGAGGAATGACCATGTTTCGTCCAATCAACATAACGGCGGACGGTGGACGGCTGAAGGACTATGCGCGCTCTCGACTGGTGGAGCGCGGCGACGGCGTGCGCATCGGCTGGGGCGCGGAATCCAGCTTTGAAAACGAGCGGCAGAGCGCCTGCCGCGTGACGCTGACCGCGCGCGGCCTGAGCTGGGACAGCGGCTGGCGGGCGCAGGGCGAGCAGTTTCTTGACTGCGACGCGATTCTGCCCGAGGCGCTGCCGGTCACTGTGGCCGTCACGCTGCGCGACAGCCATGGCCGCGAGAGCGACACGGCGCGCGAAGTGATCTACAACGCGCAGATCGACTGGCGCGCGGACTGGATCACACTGGGGCATGATGCGGAGCGCACGCTCTACTTCCGCCGCGAGTTCACCGTGGAGCCTGGGCTCGAGTCGGCAGTTCTCTACGTCTGCGGCATCGGCTATCAGACCGTGTCGCTGAACGGCGAGGCGATCGACAGCGCCGCGCTCGATCCGGCGCACACCGACTACACGAAAACCTGTCAGTATGTGACCTATCCCGATTTCGAAACGCGGCTGAAGCCGGGCGCGAATTGCCTGGGCGTTCAGGTCGGCACCGGCTGGCGGCACAACGACTTTTCCGATGTCGATCTGGGCAACGGCCGCAAAATGGCGTTCAGCGGCGCGATTCAGCTCACCGCCATGCTGCGCCTGAGTTATGAAGACGGGCGCACCGAGTGGATACTGACCGACGAGCGCTGGCAGGCCGGACACGGCGCGCGCGTATCGAGCGATCTGTTCAACGGCGAAATCTGCGATGCGAATCAGGCCGCCGTCGGCTGGGACGAAATCGGCTATGCCGGCTTTGTCCCCGCCGAAAAGGCCGACGCGCCCGGCGGCGTCATGAGACCCATGATACTCAATCCGATCATAGAGCACAGCGCGCGCAGAGCCGTCGCCAGCTGGCCGATCGGCGAGGACAGCTACATACTCGATTTCGGCCAGAACATCGCGGGCGTACTGCGCGTGAAAATGCCCGAATCGATGGCGAAAGGGCAGGTCATCACGCTGCGCCACGCCGAGGAGCTGGATGAAGACGGCACGCTCTTCACCGCCCCACTGCGCACCGCTCAGGCGACCGACCGCTACACCGCCAGCGGCGACCGGCGCGATTTTGCGGTCTGGCAGCCGCGCAACACCTATCACGGCTTCCGCTATGCCTGCGTGACCGGCCTGGGCGACGCGTTCGACGCCGACCGCATCGAGGCGGTCGAGCTGCACACCGATCTGGAAAAGCGCTCGTTCTTCCGCTGCGGCGAGGCGCGCGTCAACGCGCTGCACGATATGTGCGCCGCCACCGAACGCGCCAACCAGCACAGCGTGCTCACCGACTGCCCCCAGCGCAACGAGCGGCAGGGCTGGATGAACGACGCGACCGTCCGCTTTGAGGAAACGCCCTACAACTTTGAAATCGGCCGGATGTTCCCCAAGCTCATACGCGATCTGATCGACGAGCAGGGCGCGGACGGCGCGATCACCTGCACCGCCCCGTTCGTATACGGCGGCCGGCCGGCCGATCCGGTCTGCTCGAGCTTTCTCGTGGCCGGCTATGAGTGCCTGCTGCACGACGGAAACGACGACGTGATTCGCGAGGCGTTCGACCGCTTTGCCGCGTGGGAAAGCTGCCTGCTCCAGCACAGCGACGATTACATCGTCAACTACAGCTATTACGGCGACTGGGCCGGCCCCGCCTACGCCTGCAAGAGCGCCGAGGGCGCGCCGTCCGCCGTCACACCCGGCATGTTCATGTCCAGCGGCTATTCCTACTACAACTGCCGCCTGCTCGCTCAGTTCGCCGCGCGCCTGAACCGCACTGAGGACGAAAAGCACTGGCTCGACATGGCTGAGCGCGTCAAGGCCGCCATGCTTGCAAAGTGGTATGACCCCGAGACCGCCGTCATGGCGACCGGCAGCATGGCCTGTCAGGTGTTTTCGCTCTGGCTGGGTCTGATTCCCGAGGGCGACAGGGCGCGCGCGATCAGGCGCGTTCACGACGAGCTGATTGCGAGCGGCGACCGCTTCACCACCGGCAATCTCTGCACGCGCTATCTGATGGATATGCTGTGCGAGGGCGGCTATCTGGAGGACGCATGGCGGCTGGCCACAAAGCAGGACTACCCCTCCTGGGGCTACATGGCGCAGCAGGAGGCGACGACCGTCTGGGAGCGCTTCGAGCTGAAAAAGAACCCCGGCATGAACAGCCACAACCACCCGATGTACGGCGCGGTCGACTACTGGCTGTACGCCTACATCGCGGGAATCCGGCCGCTGAACGCCGGCTACGAGACGATTCTCATAAAGCCGTACATGCCCGAGGGGCTGATGAGCGCTCAGGCTGTCGTAGACACCGTGCGCGGCGAAGTGGCCGTGCGCTGGATGAAGCGCTTTGGCGGCACGCATCTGCACGTCACTGTGCCCTTCGGCGCGACGGCGCGCGTCGAGTTCATGGGCGAAACGCACGATGTGGGCAGCGGCTTCCACGCCTTCAGCGTGCAGGACAAGGCGTAACGCAGAGCGCGGCCGCACATCAGCCGATGAACGCTCGAAGAATCGAAGGCTGGCACTATGAAACAAGCCGCGCGGAACAGCCATGCGTCTGCGCACAGTTTGAGCGCAGCTGCCGAAAGGGTGGCTGATGTGCGTTTCGTCGCGCATCTGCGCCTGATCGCGCTGAAATGGGCGTAAGGCAAGCCGCGCGGAACAGCCAGCGCCTGCGCACAGTTCGCGCACGACTGCCGAAAGGGTGGCTGATGTGCATTTCGTCGCGCATCTGCGCCTGATCGTACGGAATAATCGCCCTGAAACGGGCGGCGAACATAGAAAGGATGTGTTTTTCATGAAGATGGTCAAGGACAAGAAGCTGGTCGTCGGTGCGGATTTCGCCGGTTATCCGCTCAAGGAGGTCGTCGTGGCACACCTCAAGGCCAAGGGCTGGGAAATTGAGGACGTCGGCGTGAAATCTCCCGACGACAACGACACTGAGAATATGTTCCACCGCGTCGGTCTTCGCATTGGTGCGAAAATCGCCGAGGGCGAATACGAGCGCGCGCTCGCCTTCTGCGGCACCGGCATGGGCATTCACATCGCCGCCAGCAAGTGCCCGCACGTCCACGCGGGCGTGGTCGAAAGCGTGCCCGCCGCGCTGCGCGCCATCACCGGCAACGGCGTGAATGTGCTCGCCATGGGCGCGTTCTATGTCGCCCCCGCCATGGCTTGCGACATCGTCGACGCATATCTGGGCGCGCATCTGGGCAGCGGCTACGAATGGTGGCACAATTTCTACGAATTCCACAAGCTCGCCATCGACGAATTGGAGGCTTTCGACTACGAAACCTACAAGAAAAATGGCTTCAAGGTTCAGCATCTGGGCGACTACCCGCTGACGCTCGAAACCAAACCCGAGGACTGACGCGCGCGCTGCGCCATTCGCCCCGCTCGACAACGACATTTGCCGGGCGGGGCGCTCTTTGCGTCAGACCGAGCCGGCGCATATTCGTCAAAAGACAGCGCGGTAAATCCGGCGGCGCCGCTTTCAAGCCGGACGAAGCCGCGAATTGTTTCGCATTTGTGCGAACAGAGTACGAATTTGCCGGGATGGATTTCACGCGCCCTCCGTTCTGCGCGTATGCGGGACGACGCAGTCGGACGTAGGGGCTTGCACACTGGCGGAGCGATTCGCATTTGCATGAGGTTGTGGCCGGATGGTGAGACTTGCGGCGCTGGCGAAGTGATTCGCATTTGCGCGATGCAGCGAGGTCGCGGGCTGTGCTGATGGGATTTTTGTGCAAATCAATCGTGTGCGGCGCGAAGCAACGGCGGGAGTGCTTTCAGGCTGGAAAATCGGCAAAGCAATTTCTCATATCCGCAGGCCGTGATCGAGAATGAAGCGCTGAGAAGGCTGACGGATCGTTCGCGCATTTGCGAAACAATCGTCGAAGTACGGAGATCGCTTGCTGCGAGGCGATGTGGCAAATCCGATTCGCGTATGTGCGAGGTTGCGACAGTTGAAGAGACTTGCGGTGCTGGCGAAGCGATTCGCATTTGCGCGATGCAGCGAGGTCGCGGGCTGTGCTGATGAGGATTTCTGCATAAATCAACCGCGAGCGGCGCGGACAGCGCGCAGACGCGGATTATGCGCGCGCGGCTGCATTGAGCATTTTGATCTCCGAGAGCGGCGCGAAACCGCCTTGACATCACACGGAAATGTGATATACTGAATAAAAACGCATGAGCGGAGGGACAGACATGGAAACGCGCGTGGCCATCGTCAGCATTATCGTTGAAAATGTTGAAAAAACTGCCGAATTAAACGCGATATTGCACGAATACAGCCGTTTCATACTCGGCCGAATGGGCATTCCCTGCCGAAAGCACGGCATCAGCATCATATCGCTCGCCGTCGACGCGCCGCAGGATCAGATCAACTCGCTCGCCGGGCGCATTGGCCGGCTGGACGGCGTCACTGCAAAAACGGTCTATTCTGCGAAAACTTATCCCGCCGACCCGCAATAGCGCCGCTAAAGCCCCCGCGACGGCGCTTCTTCGAGTGCGGCATTCGCACTATTGCAACTTTTTGCGCTGCTCGCCGTTTTGCCACAGCGGCGGACAGCGCGCTGTTGGCCTGAGCGCACAGAGCGCATTGTGTGGATTCGCACAGATGCGTCTGCGTCAGTCGGCGATTGGCAATGTGCGGCGCGAACGCCCCATCGCAATTCTGCAGCGCACCTTCCAGCGCCGATCCCCCGCCGCATCAAAAATTACGTTCCCATCGCCATTCAGGGTTCAATGCGCCTGCAAATGCACAGCGGCGCGTTGGGTTTGCGTGCAATTCGCCGCGCGTAATCCGGCGTGCGGTTGGCATGGCGGGCGCGGTTTGCGCGATGCCGCGCTGTATTGTCGGCACCTCACATTGCCCGAACCACTCACCGAATCTGTGCTTCACGTTGGCCTTCGGGATTCAATGCGCCTGTGAGTACACAGCGCCGCGTTGGGTTTGCGCGCAATTCGCTACGCGTAATCCGGCATACGATTGGCATGGCGGGCGCGGTTTGTGCGATGCCGCGCTGTCTTGCCGGCACCTCACAGTGCCCGAACCACTCACCGAATCTGTGCTTCACGTTGGCCTTCGGGATTCAATGCGCCTGTGAGTGCACAGCGGCGCGTTGGGTTTGCGCGCAATTCACCGCGCGTAATCCGGCGTACGGCTGGCATGGCGGGCGCGGTTTGCGTGGTTATAGATCGGCGCAATGCTGTATCTGTTTTGTTCCGACGCCAAAATGTATGTTTATACAAAAAAATCGAGGCTTCGAATGACTTCGAAACCTCGATTTGCTTTGCGCTTTACTTGATCAGCGGCTCGATGTAATCGGCGTAGAGCTTGCCGATGATCGCCGCGCCGCTCGCGTTGGGGTGCACGCCGTCGTCCGAGAAATCGCTGTACGGCCGGTCGATCGCCAGCTGAGCCAGCAGGCCGTCCAGCGGCATATAGACGTCGGCGAACTCCTTCGCCAGCCTGCGCTCGACGAGAATCTTCGGGAAGAGATCCTCATAGAAGAACATTTTATCCTCGACGGGCACGATGTAGGGTTCGATCATCATGATTTTGGCGTGCGCGCGGGTCTTAATGGCCGAAAGCACAGTGCGATAGCGCTCTTCAAACACGTCGTTCGGAATCCAGCTGCGGTCGGCGGCATGATGCCACGTGTCGTTCACGCCGATCATGATCGACACGACGTCCGGCTGAATGTCGATAAAGTCGCTCTCCAGCCGCGCCACCAGATCCTTGGTCTGATTGCCGCTGATGCCCAGATCGATGAATTCGAACGCCGTTTCGGGATGACGCGCGCGCAGCTCGGCCGCCGCATAGAGCGGATAGCCATGGCCCAGATCGTGAATATTGGCGCGGTCGCGCCCCGCGTCGGTGATGCTGTCGCCCTGAAATAGAATTTTCATGAGTTTTTTCCTTCTCTCTTTGTATATACATTCATTCCGTTCAGCGCGGAACAAGTGTCGAGTGCATACGGCCGGCGTTTGATCATATTCGCATATTCGCGAACGGTCTTTGCCGACGCGCTTTACCGGCTCAGGCGCAGCATGCGCACGGTGTGCGGCGGCAGCGTAACCGTCACGCAGCCGTTTTCGATGCTCAGATCCTTCTTCGCCCACAGATCGCGCGCGCGTTTTGCCGGCTGCGCGACCGTCTCGGCCACCTCGCCCAGATTGAACGCGCATATGGCCGTGTCGCCGTTTTCCAGCGGGCGGGCATAGACCTTCAGCCGGCGCTCGACGCTGCGGTCGGCCTTGCGCGTCGTTTTCTCCTCGATGCAGACTGCGCCGACCGACAGCTCGTCCTGATTGACCGCGATGACCTCTTCGTTCATAAGCAGCGCGCGATCGAATTCGGTGAGCCGCGTCAAATCGCAGCTGATCTGTATCGGCGATGGGAACATCGCGCGTATGGAATAGGCAATGAGCTGCTCGTCCTCGGTCAGCCGGTTTTCGTGCCACACGGTCACGCCAGTTTCGAGCATATCCTGATCGAAATAGTGGCCGGGCATGATGTGCGCCGCCCAGTCGTCGCTCTCAAAGCGCGTGAGCACGTTCGGCCATTCGCTGTTCGAATCGCCGTTGTCGCGCCACGAGCAGCAGTTGTTCTTCCACCAATCGGCGTGCTCCTTGCCCGCGCGGACTGTGACGCACAGCGGAATGTCGCGGTTCTGCGAAAGAAGCGCCTTTTTCATCAGCTCGGCGTTCTTCACATCGCAGGGCGACCAGTCGTATTTGAGATAATCGACGCCCCACTCGGCCCACTGCTGCGCATTTTGCGCCTCCATATGCTCCTCGCCCACACCGAAATAAGTCTGCGCATAGGCCGGATCGAGCCTGCCGCGCGTGCAGCCGGGCAGATTTTCGTCGCCCCAGGCCTTCTGCATGGGCGTGGAATAGATGCCGACCTTCAGGCCGAGCGCGTGAATCGCGTCGATCAGTCCTTTCATGTCGGGGAATTTTTCGTTGGGCTGAATGGCGTCGATCTTGCCGCCCCAGTAGCGCCCCTGCCAGCAGGAGTCGATGTTGACGTACTGATAGCCAAAATCGGCCAGCCCGCTCTCGTCCATTATGCGCGCCGACTCGAGAATTTTGTCCTGCGTCACGGTGTTGGCGTAGGCGTTCCAGCTGGTGAAGCCCAGCAGCGGCGTACGGAGCGCGCCGTCCGGCTCAACGCGCAGCACGAGCGTCTTTTCCGCCGCGCCCAGCCGATTTTCGGCACGCAGACGCACGGCATACTCGCCCTGCGCGGCACTCCCGGTCAATATGCCCCGCTCCTCGTCGAGCTGCACGCCCTCGGGCAGATGGCGGGCGGTGACGCGCATCGGCCGCTCGCCCAAGAGCGGAATGCGGAACAATATCGGCTTTTCGGGCGACACGCCCCAGACGGAGGGGCAGGTGAACAGCGGCGCGCCTTCGCGGGCGGCGCGTGCGGGGGCGAGATCGATTTGGCTCATCATTCAGCACTCCTTTTCATGCAGTGTTGGCGCGCCCCGGGTGGGCGGAGCCTGTACAATTTGCCGAATCATCGGCATTGAATTCGGGGCGATGGACTTCAGCGCGAAGCCTCAAAGCACCAGACGAAACGGAAGTTTAACATCCTTCTATATCATACTGCATTTCGCGCCGCAATGCAAGAAGAAATTCAGATACGCAGCGTCGCTTTTGCGCGAAACTTGACGCTCTCTGCTTTGTCCGGCTCGGTTCAGGCGAAATGCGCTTATATAATAGGAAGTGATTGGCGCAACACTTCGTGAAAGCTGTGATGATCGAAGGCGTTTGCGCCGCGCGGCAAGCAAGCGTCTGCCGCAATTCTTCTCAAAAACTCGGATGACAGAAGGAGTCAGTGTCAAAACGAGAAGTGAAGGCGCGAACGGCTGTGTGTGAAAGGCGGCACTTTTCCCTCGCGGCTCGACATATTGAGAGCGTGTGCGTTAATCGGAAAGTGGAGGCGAAAGCGGCATGACAAAATGCGCTGAGCGCAGGCATGGGACGCTTCCCTGATCAACGCTTCACTCGACGCGGGCGAAATACGCCTATATAATGAAAAGCGATTGGTCGAAACTCTTCGTGAAAACTTGTTTGATCGAAGGCGTTTGCGCTAAGCGGGGAGCAATCGTCTGCCGCAAGTCGTCGCAGCGCGCCTATACAATAGGAAGCGATTGCTTGCAAAAAATTGGCCGGGGCTGTTCCGTTTCGGCGCGAAGTGTGTTATAATGATGGCGAAATCTGTTGTTGGAGGACAAGCATCGTGAACGATCGATTTGTGATTTCCTCGGGCGATTTGAGCGCGACCGTGCTCATGCCCGAAAGCCGTGAGTACGCCCGCACGCGTTTTGACCACAGCGCGTTTGTGCCCGACGTAACGTATAAGGGCGTGCATTTCGGGCGGCCGGAGCAGCTCGATCCGGCGAAGCCCACGACAAACGGCGCGGGGCTGTGCTGCGAGCTGATCTGTCCGGGCGCGGAGATGGCCGTAAATGTCGGCGAAGAATTCGTCAAGCCCGGCGTGGGCTACATTGTGCGCGGCGAAAAGCCGTGGTTTTTCACCGACCGCTCGCCTTATCGCCCGCTTGATACGATCGTCACAGTGCAGGACGATCGCGCGCTATTCGTGACCGAGAGCGATATGCGGGGCGGAATCGCCTATCGCGAGTGTCGCCTGCTGCGCGCCGACGGCAACCGGCTGACGCTGAGCGTGCATTTCGAAAATCAGGGCGAAAAGCCGCTGGATATGCTCGAGTTCTGCCACAATTTCGTCGCGCTGGGCGATCTGCCGGTGGACGAGCGCTATCACCTCGCTCTGCCCTGCGTCCGGACGATCGCGCCGGACGAAAAATCGCACCTCACCGCCGAAAAGGACGGCGTGACCTGGGCCAAAGCGCCCGATGCAACGTTCTTCAATGTATTTGAGGACGTGCAGCCTGTGGACGGCTATGCGTGGCGGCTCTATCACGACGAAAGCCGCGCGGCGATCAGCGAAACGGTCGATTTTGCGCCGGTGCGGCTGACCGTGTGGGGACTTAATCACGTCGTGAGCGCCGAGGCGTTCCATCACATACTGCTGCAGCCGGGCGAAAGCACCGACTGGTCGCGCGTCTGGACGTTCGAGGCGTAACGCCGGCTTGCGATTGCCCGAAGGATGCGTCGCCGGCTGGGCGCGATGGCGCGTAAATCATGGCGCGAATCGTGCGCTTCAACAGGATGAAGTGCTGTGCGGTCGTCGCGTGGCTGTGCGCGCAAAACACGGCGCACTTCTGCAAATGTGCGCGCTGACGATGCAATGTGCGGCAATTTTGGCGTTTCATGCAGCAAGTTCAGAGCGCAAATCGTGTGGTTTCCGGCTGAGTGAAGTGCTGTGCGGTCGTCGCGTAGCTGTGCGCGTAAAGCACGGCACACTTCTGCAAATGTGCGCGCTGGCAAGTAAGCGCGGCGCGCCGGTGTTTAATTATGGACTTTCAGGCGCCGCGCGAATAGACGCGGAAGGCCGGCCAATACACCAATGAAACGGAGTTGGAGCGGATATGGCTTATTTTTTCCTCGCGCTGGTGCTGCTGTCCGGCGCGACCAAGGGCTATTGCGGCAAAAAAACCAGCGGCTATGTGAAGACGGTTGAGGATTCCTTCCGGCAAAATCTGCTGAGGATGACGCTGTGCGTGGTCATATCCGCGCTGCTGCTGCTGGCGCGCGGCAATATTTCCGCGCTGGCCGTGACGCCCGCGGCGCTGCTGCCCGCGCTGTGCGGCGGCGTGTGCACGGTGGGCTTTGTGGTGTTCTGGCAGCTGACTGTGCGCAAAAACGCCTACATGATGGTGGACGTCTTCCTGACGCTGGGCACAATCGTCACAGTGCTGGCCTGCCGACTGGCCTTCAACGCCGCCATTCGCCCGATCCAGTGGCTGTTCATGGCGATGCTGGTGGCCGCATCGTTCGTCATGTCCTCCTACAACAGCTCGCTGAACGGCAAAATGAGTCTCGCCGCGCTGCTGCTGCTGATTGCCTGCGGGCTGTGCAACGGTCTTGTCGACTTTTCACAGAAATGGTTTACACACGCCTTCCCTGCCGGCGATGCGGCGGCGTTCAGCTTTTACACCTATGTATTTGCGGCGCTGACGCTGGGCGCGATATTGCTGGTCACCGATTTGCGGGCGCGCACTGCGGCCGAGGGCGGCGAAAGGCGCGTGGCGCTGCCCGGCAAGGTGATCGGCTACATTGTGGTGATGGCAGTTTGTCTGTTTGCGAATTCGTATTTCAAGACGCTGGCGGGCGCGCTGATGAACCCGGCGCTGCTCTATCCGGTGTGTCAGGGCGGCTCGCTGATACTGTCGCTGATAATGTGCCGCATATTCTTCAAGGAGAAAATCACCGTGAAATGCCTGATCGGCATTGCGCTGGCCGGCGTGGCAATGATCTGCCTGAATATTTTCAAGTAGGCCGGCGGCTGTGCCGACTTCCACTCCGCTTCGCGCACGCAACCCGGCGGCAGTGCCGCGTCCACATTTTCCGCGCCGCTTGGGGCGGCTCGAGTCTGGACGTTGGCACGTGTAGGTAACATCGCAATACAGCCCGACCCGCCCGGCCAGCCGCAGTGTAGCTTCCACACCGCTCCGCGCACGCAACCCGGCGGCAGTGCTGGCTTCCACATTTTCCGCGCCGCTTGGGGCGGCTCGCCGGCTGTGCCGGTTCCACTTGCTGCCGCGCAAAGTAAGAAATGTTGGTTGCATACAGTCCGACCCGCCCGGCCAGCCGCAGTGCGGCTTCCACTCCGCTTCGCGCACGCAACCCGGCGGCAGTGCCGCTTCCACATTTTCCGCGCCGCTTGAGGGCGGCTTGAGTCTGGACGATTGAATGAATTGGCATCATTGCAATACAGCACGACCCGCCCGGCCATAGATTAGAGCCGGACGGGTCTTTCCGTGTACCCGAGTGACGGCGCGGCGAACACGCACTAAAGCAACCCGCCGCAGTGTGAAGAGAGTCCAGAGAGGCGGCAGTGCCGCTTCCACATTCGACTCTTTGGCGCAGTCTGGGGCGGCCGCAGTGCGGCTTCCACATTTTGCCTCAACGTACTCCCCGCGGAAAGCATTTCAAAGCCAATGCGATTGCGCAAAGACGCACAAGCGCCGCGCCGCCAGCCCCGTTTCCCCGTGTTCCCAGTAACCCGTCGGGATCGCCTGCAAGAAACGCGCAAACCCGAAGTGAACCCACAAAGGCAGATAACCGCACCGACACTGCGAGAACGCACAAAGGCGATCTCGCCCCGGCGGAATAGGAACGCAAGATTCCGCAAGCCGTCCTGTTTGTCGCGAGACAAACAGCAGGCGTGAACCGACGGTAAACGCGACAACAGAACTGCAAACAATGGCATAGATCGATAGCAAAACGCCCCGCCAGAACCGCATCGCCAAGCGCGAACCGATGGAAAGCGTTGCAGCAGAACCGCATCTCCAAACGCAAACCGACGACAAAGCGCCGCAATAGAAACGCATCGCCTGAGGTGATCGTTCCCCGCGCCCCAATTCCGCATTTCGAACTCCGCATTCTGCATTGCCCGCTCCGCCGTTTCCCCGCGCCCCAATTCCGCATTCCGAACTCCGCATTCCGAATTACCAAATTATCCCTGCCGTTTCCCCGCGCGCACCAACGCCTGTGCCGGAGCTATAACCGGCAGGCACTTATCGCCGCGCCGGCTGACAATTCACGAGCATATGAAAAATACCGGCGCTGCGCCGCGTCAGCGCGGACGAGCCTCTCGCAGCGCTGCGCACGAATAACCATCCACCGGCGGAGCCGGTGGTTTTTCATATGCGGGCAAAGCTCTAGACTACTAGCAGCGCCCTCGCAGGCGCATGGTACGATCTGCCATTTGCGTAGGATTGTTACTTATAGCCCGTTATAGACGGGCGGCTCTGTTACCTGCCGCCCTTAAAAGGGCTGTCATCTTTTCCAAACATCGTCATCTGTTCCCCCATCTTGTCTTCATCCAACTGATGCCTGATATATTCTGCAATCTTTTGTTTGTTCTTCCCCACCGTATCTACATAATACCCACGGCACCAGAATTCTCGATTCCGATACTTGTACTTCAACTCACCAAACTGCTCATACAGCATGATACTGCTTTTCCCTTTCAGGTACCCCATAAAGTACGATACCGAGACCTTCGGTG
>CAKUAV010000027.1 GCA_934636425.1 uncultured Clostridia bacterium | reverse complement strand
ACCTGCGGAATAGGAACGCAAGATACCGCAAGCCGTCCTGTTTGGCGCTATGCGGCAAACAGCAGGCGTGAACCGAGCGCAAAACGCGACAACAGAACCGCATCGCCGGCCATGAACCGAGAAAAAACGCCTCGCCAGAGCGGCAAGCCCGGAAGCGCTCAACCCCGCGCCCCAATTCCGAATTCCGAATTCCCCCCGCCGTCCCCCGCGCGCACAAACGCCTGTGCCGGCGCTAAAACCGGCCAAACGCAGCCTTTCGCCGGCGCGCAATTCACGATCACGTAAGGCAGAAAAACGCCGCGCCGCGTCAGCGCGGAACACCGCCCCGCCGATCAAGCGGCCTTCTCCGCGCGCGCACTCCCGCCAGCGCATCCTCCACGTCAGGCGAGCAATTTCCGTCCCCCGCGCGCGCAAACACTCCTGCCGTTCTGCATCCGGCGGGCACAAACGCCGCGCCGACGCGCAATTCACGATCACGTAAGGCAGAAAAACGCATCGCCGCGTCAGCGCGGAACACCGCCCCGCCGATCAAGCGGCCTTCTCCGCGCGCGCCCTCCCGCCAGCGCATCCTCCACGTCAGGCGAGCAATTTCCGCCCCCCGCGCACAAACGCTCCTGCCGGTCTGCATCCGGCGGGCGCAAACGCCGCGCCGGCGCGCAATTCACGATCACGTAAGGCAGAAAAACGCCGCGCCGCGTCAGCGCGGAAAAAGCGCATGAAACGAGAAAGCCCCCGTCCGGGCAAACGCTCGAACGGGGATGAAAGATCAGCTCATCACCTGAAGGATCATGCACTTTAAGTACTGCGTCTCGGGCGAGGCGGGCAGTATCGGGTGGTCGTGGCCCTGCGTGCGGTTCTCGACGAGGCGGATCTTTTTCTTCGATTCGCGCGCCGCCTGGCAGACCACGTCGTGGAACTGCTGGGGGCTGACGTGCTGCGAGCAGGAGCAGGTGACCAGAAAGCCGCCCTCGCGCGTCAGCTTCAGGCCGCGCAGATTGATCTCCTTGTAGCCGCGCAGCGCGCCCTCGACCGCCGCGCGCGTCTTTGTGAACGCCGGGGGATCGAGTATCACCACGTCGAATTTCTCCTTCGCGTCGGTCAGCTCGCGCAGATGATCGAAGCAGTTGTGCGCCTCGAAGCGCACGTTGTCAAGGCCGTTATAGCGCGCGTTCTCGCGGGCGACGGCCAGCGCCTCCTCGGAAATGTCCACGCCCAGCACGTCCGACGCGCCGTATTTGGCCGCGTGCAGCGCGAACGAGCCGTTGTGGCAGAAGCAGTCCAGCACGCGCGCGCCCTTCACCAGCGGCTTAAGCGCCGCGCGGTTCTCCTTCTGGTCGAGGAAGAAGCCGGTCTTCTGGCCGTTTTTCACATCCACGGTGAAGTGAATGCCGTTCTCCCACATGTCCACGCCGTCGGGCACGTCGCCCCACAGAAGGCCGGTCTTCTGCTCCATGCCCTCGAGGCGGCGCACCGGCACGTCGTCGCGCTCATATATGCCGCGCGGCTTCACGGTGTCCACCAGCGCGCTGACGATCGCGTCCTTCCAGCGGTCAATGCCCAGGCACAGCGACTGAATCACCAGCACGTCGCCGAACTTGTCCACGATCAGGCCGGGCAGAAAGTCGCTCTCGGAATAGATCAGCCGGCAGCTCATCGGGTCGCAGAAGCGCTGGCGGTATTCCCACGCGGCCTCCACGCGGCGGCGGAAGAACGCCTCGTCCAGCGGCTCGTCGTGCGTGGTCAGCATGCGCAGCGCGATCTGCGATTTCGGATTGTAGAACGCCCTGCCGAGGAACGTGCCGCGCCAGCTCACAACGTCCACGACGTCGCCGTTGACAAACTCGCCCTCCACCTTCTCCGTGTCGGACAGAAACACCCACGGATGCCCGGAATGAACGCGCGTCTCACGCGTCTTGCGCAAAAATACCCGTGCCATATCGCAAACTCCTTCGTCGATCAGTTTATATCAGTGCAATCATATGCCCGCGCCAAATCGCTGCCGCCGCGCCTCACAGCGCCGCCCAACGCCATGCCGTTCCCGCGCGCCGCATCCGCAGCCCGGCGGTTCTCTCTCACGCCATGCCGATGCTCTGCCGAGCCGGAGCGCATCACAGCGTTTCAGCGCCGCCCAACGCCATGCCGTTCCCCGCGCGCCGCATCCGCAGCCCGGCGGTTCTCTCTCACGCCATGCCGACGCTCTGCCGAGCCGGAGCGCAGCAGCGCTGCCCAACGCCATGCCGTTCCCCGCGCCGCATCCGCAGCCCGGCGGTTCTCTCTCACGCCATGCCGATGCGGCGGCACTCGAGATAATAGCGCTTCTCGCAGGCCTCGCCCATGGAGAACGTCTTGCGCGGCAGCGCGCCGCCCTGCCGCACGCTCTCGAACAGCACGCGCTTGTCCATCGCGGGCAGCAGCAGCCCCACAGCGCCCCCGCGCGACAGCTCCCGCACGGCGTCCGAACCGTGAATGTAGTC
Organism: uncultured Clostridia bacterium; assembly: GCA_934636425.1. Classification (GTDB taxonomy): domain Bacteria; phylum Bacillota; class Clostridia; order Christensenellales; family Aristaeellaceae; genus Firm-10. The sequence goes on along the minus strand of CAKUAV010000027.1, from coordinate 20,845 downwards.
GATCGACGCGCCGCGCACCGTCTTGAGCCACTCGTCCAGGAACATTTGCAGCGTATAGAGCGGCAGCGGATTGGTCAGGCCGCGCATCGCATAGCCCTCGTCGGGATCGCCGGCCAGCGTGAACATCGCCTTTTCGGGCGCGGCCGCCTCGAGCGCCATGCCGCGCTCCTCCAGCCACGCGGAAAGCGCCTCCCTGAACGCGCCCGCCGTCACGCCGAAGAGCGCGCGGTGGATCGGCTCGAACACCAGCGCCGGGTCGTAGAGGTTGTTCAGCTCGACCAGCGCCCAGCGCGCCGGATGCGTCTCGATCTCGGCGGGCGAGAGCGTCTTTTTGACGTTCTCCCAGCAGGTCTTCGCCGTGGCGAGCGAGTGATTGCCGTCGCCCACGGCGTAGAGCAGTCCCCCGGACTTTGTATGCAGAGCGGCCAGCGCGTCCTCGACGCCGCGCTCGTCGGCCAGCCAGCCGCGGATATGCCCGCCGCCCTCCATCAGCTCGAAGTCGTAGAGCTTCTCAAGGCCGTCCCTGCGCGCGTAGACCGGTTCGATGAGCGTCCGCTCCGGATCGTCCACCAGCACCATGACGTGCGGCGTTTCGAGCGGCGCGTGCTCGCGGATGTGAACGCGCGGCGGTATGCGCTCGAGTATCGTGCCCTCCGTGGCGCGCACGAGCGAATTTGACCCCTTCGCAAAATCGTATTTTTCCAGATCGATGGCGGCGATCAGGCCGAGCCGCTTGCCCGCGGCGATTGTGCGCTCCACCAGCACGCAGCCCTGAACGCGGCGCGTGAGCACATTTATGCGATAATCAGCCATGGCGGCGTTTATGGCGGCGATGCGGTCGTCGCCCTGATTCAGCCACGCCTCGGGGTAGACGATGTTGAGCGTCGAGGGCGCATCGCCCACGAACGCCTTCACGCGCGCCCAGTATTCGGGCTGCGATGTGAACTGATCGCAGGCCACGACGGCCCAGCGCGTGAGGTCGACGGACGGATCGGGCAGGAGGATTTCAGGCGTTTTGAGCGCGTAATTGTTCAGCATGGCTTTTGCTCCCATCGCGAGTTTTTTCGGGATATACTCTATCACGCCGCGCCGCCCCTGTCGCGCGCGTATGGATTAATTTTTGGGCGGCGTTCATGCAGTCTCTCTCCGTCCCCCTGTCTTTCACAGTCCGAAAACGCCGCCGTCTCTCTCTTGCGTGTTTCCCGGCGCGAGGATTGCGGCGAGCCATTCGGAGCCGGCGCGTTTTGTTCATGGGCGTTCACGCCTTCATCTCCGCGCTTCAATTTTCCTAAACCGGAAACTCCGCGTTCTCTCTCCGTTCCCGCGAGAGGGATTGAGAGAGAGAGTTGGAGTTGGAGTTGGGGTTGGAGTTGGAGTTGGAGTTGGCTCGTTTTGCTCGCGTTTGCTTGAGTTTGCTTGAGTTTGCTTGCATTTTGCTCGCGCTCGTCAGCCTGTGTCCATTGTGTTCAATGTCTGTTCGCGCCTGCAAACCGTGCCTTCATCCCCGCCCGCCTCCGCGCTCCAGCCCTCCCAAACCGGATGCGCCGCGTTCTCTCTCCGTTCCCGCGAGAGGGATTGAGAGAGAGTTGGAGTTGGTATTGGAGTTGGAGTTGGAATTGGAGTTGGAGTTGGAGTTGGAGTTGGCTCGTTTTGCTCGCGTTTGCTCACATTTGCTCGCATTTGCTTGAATTTTGCTCGCGCTCGTCAGCCTGTGTCCATTGTGTTCGGCGGCTGTTCGCGCCTGCAAACCGCGCCTTCATCCCCGCCCGCCTCCGCGCTCCAGCCATCCCAAACCGGATGCGCCGCGCGCTCTCTCCGTTCCCGCGAGAGGGTTTGAGGGAGCGCGTTGGAGCTGGCTCGTTTTGCTCGCGTTTGCTTGCATTTGCTTGCGTTTTGCTCGCGCTCGTCAGCCTGTGTCCATTGTGTTCGGCGGCTGTTCGCGCGAGCAAACCGCGCCTTCATCCCCGCCGCCTCCGCGCTCCAGCCCTCCCAAACCGGATGCGCCGCGTTCTCTCTCCGTTCCCGCGAGAGGGATTGAGAGAGCGCGTTGGAGTTGGCTCGTTTTGCTCGCGTTTGCTTGCATTTGCTTGCATTTTGCTCGCATTAATCGCTCTTCGTCTCCTCCAAATTCCAACGCCGCCTTCAGCCCGCGCAGGCTCAATCGCACACCACCCGCGCGCGGCTGCCCCTGTCGGGCGCGGCGTCGACGACAATCTGACGCGGCACGCGGCGGCGCAGTTCCTCGACGTGCGAGACCACGCCCACCAGACGCGCGCCCTCGCCCAGGCGCAAAAGCGTTCCGATCGCCTGATCGAGCGCCGCCGGATCGAGCGAGCCGAAGCCCTCGTCCACGAACAGCGTGTCTATGGTCACGCCGCCCGCCTCCTCGGCGATGGTCTCGCTCAGCCCCAGCGCCAGCGACAGCGACGCAAGGAACGCCTCGCCGCCCGAGAGCGACGACGCGCCGCGCTCGCGCCCGCTGTGATAGTCCATGACGTTCAGCTCCAGCGCGCCGTCGCGCAGCTTGTCCGACTGATCGCGCCGCCGCAGCTCGAACCGGCCGTCGGTCATGCTCAGCAGATGCTCGTTGGCGTGGGCGAGCACCTGCTCCAGATAGCTGCGCTGCACATACTGCTCGAACGAGACGCGCTGGTGTCCCTCCAGCTTGCCCTCGCTGATCTTCGCGAGCCGCAAAAGCCGCGTCAGCGCGTCGCCCGCGGCCAGATAGCGCGCGTTTTTGTCGCGCAGCCGCTCAAGCTGGCGCGCGTTGCGCTCGCGGCGGCTCAGCACGTCGGCCTGCTCCCTGTTGAGCGCCTCCAGCCGCTCGGCGGCCCGATTCGCCCGCTCCAGCGCGCCGTGATCGACGCTCTTGCCCGCGGTCTCCGCGCTCAGTCGATCGATCTCCGCCCGGCTCAGCGCCCTCTGGCGGTCGTATTCTGTGATTTGCGCGCGGATATGCTCGCGCGTTTCGCCGTCCAGACGCGCCTTTTGCCAGGCCTCTTCGCCGTCGAAGCCCTGTGCGCGCACCGCCTGATCGAACGCATGCGCCGCCTGCGCCGCCGTCTGCGCGGCCTGCTCCGCGTCGCGCTTCATCGCGTCCAGCCGGCCGGACAATTCGCCCAGCGCCTTTTCGCTCTCGCCGGCCTCGCGCCGGATCGCGTCGATCTGCGCCGACAGCTCGGCCTGAGCGCGGGCGATGAGCGCCAGCGCCGAGCGCGCCTGACGCGCGTCCGCATAGCCCAGCGTCTCCTGAGAGAGCGCGCTTTGCCGCTCCCGCGCCGCCGCCAGCGCGCCGCCCTGTTCGCTCAGCGCCTTTCTCTCCTCGGCGAGCGCCGCTTCCGCCTGCTCCATGAGCGCCTTGCCCTCGTCGCGCCTGCTTTGCGCCGCGCGCGTGTTCTGTATCGCCGCGCCCAATTCGCTCAATCGCGCCTGCAGCTGAACCGCCTGCCGCCGCGCCTCGATCTGAGCCGCCGCGATGGCGCGCCCCTCCATCTCGACCGCCAGCGACTGAGCCGTCTCCCGCGCCTGCGCGTCGATCTCGCCAAGGCGCGCGGCCTGCTCGGCGTTGTCGCGCGAGAGCCTGTCGTGGACGTCCCGGACGCGCGCCGCTTCGGCCTTGAGCGCCTCGAGCGCCTCGGCGGAGGGCACCGCGCCCATGTTTTCGACCAGCACCGCCGGATGCGGATGCGTTTTCGAGCCGCACACCGGGCAGGGCTGATCGTCCTTCAATTCGCGCGCGAGAAGCCCCGCCTGCGAGGCAATATAGCGCGTGTAGGCGGCGTTGTAGCGGCTCTCGGCGAGGGCGAGGGCACGCTCGGCGCGGCGCTGATTTTCAAGGCTCTCGCTCAGGCGCGCCCGGCCAATGGCCAGCGTCTCGGCCATGCGCACCAGCCGCTTCAGGCTCTCCATGCGCTTGTCCAGCTTGTCCAGCTCGGCGCGCGTCTGTGTGAGCGCGGTTTCGGCGCGCGCCCCCTCGGCGATTTCGGCCTCGAAGCGCGCAATGAGCGCCTTGAGCTTTTCCAGCTGCCCCTCATAGGTTTCAGCCTGCCGGCGCGTCTCGGCCTGCGCGCGCTCCAGCCGCGAAACCTCCGCCGCGGCCGCATCGCGCGCGTCGAAGCGGGGCAGCAGCTTTTCCAGATTGCTCTTCTCGATAGAGTGCTTCTCCAGCCGCGCGCTCATGGCGGGCAGCGCCCCTGCGCTTTCGGCGGCGGCGTTTCTGCGCGCCTGCGCGGCCTCGAGCTGTGCCTGCGCGCCGTCAAGTCGGCCGCGCGTCTCATTGAGGCGGCGGCGATGCTCTGCGAGCGCGGCCGCTTCGCCGCCAAGGAGCGCGGCCTGCTCGGCACTTTTCAGGCGCGCGCGCAGCGTATCGGCGGTCTGCGCCTGACTGTCCAGGCTTTCGGCGCGCTTTTTCGCCGCGTCCAGCTGCTCGAAGAGCGCGTTGGTGTGCTCCTCCTCGGCCTTTTTCTGCACGGCGTCGGCATAGTCGGCGCGCGCGGCGGCGAGATCGCCCTTCAGCTGGGAGGCGCGCTCGAGATCGGCCGCTATCATGGCCTCGGCGGCGGGCAGCAGCGTCTGCGCGTCGGCAGCGCTCTCGACATTGGGCGCGTCGGGCAGCCTCAGCTCGGACAGGCCGGCGATCATGTCGCGCGACGCCTGCTCGACCTCGTCGCGCTTTGCGTCGGCGCGCGCGCGCAGCACCCTGCACAGCCGCTCGCAAATGTGCGTGCCGAACAGCCGCCGGAATATCTCCTCGCGCTCGCGGGATTTGGCCAGCAGCAGATTGAGGAACTCGCCCTGCGCCAGCATGGACACCTGCTTGAACTGCGTGTAGTCCAGCCGGATCAGCCCCTCGATTTCCTGCCGCGCCTCGCTCTCGTTCTCTATGGGCAGGCGGCCGGGCATTGTCAGGCAGACGCGCGCGGGCTGAATGCGGGTGCCCTGTCCGCTCCTGAGCGGGCGCTCGTAGCTGGGCGAGCGGCGGATGCTGCATGTCTTGCCGCCGTGCTCGAATGTGAGATCGACATAGGTCGGCTCGTTCGGCAGCGCGTAGTCGCTGCGCATGCCGCTGCCGCTTCGGCGCTCGTTTGTCACGCGGCCATAGAGCGCATAGGCGATCGCGTCGAATATCGTGGTCTTGCCCGCGCCGGTGTCGCCGGTGATCAGGAACACGCCGCTCTCGCCGAATTCGGAAAAGTCGATCGTGGTCTCGTGGGCATAGGGGCCGAACATGGCCATTGTGAGCTTGAGCGGTCTCATGCGTTTTCCTCCTCCCGCGCCTCGGCGAGCGCGCTCTTTACGTCCTCGATTTCCGCGTCGGTGAGCGGCTGGCCGGCGGCCTCCTCATAGAAGCGCGCGAACACGCCCATGGGGTCGCGCCGTATGCGCCGCGATGCGGACAGCGGCCCGGACGGACGCGCGGCGCGCATATCGCCCTCCCGGCGCACGCTGACCACGCGGGGATAGCGCGCGCGCAGGCGCTGCATGGCGTCGAAAACGGGCTGCTCGTCGGTCAGGCGCACCTCGATAAAGTCGCCGTCTCGGTCGGACGCGGGCCTGTCCAGCAGCTCCTCCAGCTTTCCGCGCTCCATGCGCAGGTCTATGGACGGCCTGATGGGCACCAGCTGCACGCGCGTCTCGCCCTTCGAATAGAGATCGACCACGGCAAAGCTCTTGAGCGAGGCCGACTCGCCCAGCGCATACTTGAGCGGCGCGCCGGCATAGCGCACAAACTCGCTGCCCACGCGCTGCGCCTGATGCAGATGCCCCAGCGCGACATAGTCAAAGCCGTCCACCGACTCGGCGCTCACCAGCTCCGTGCCGCCGACGAATATCATCTCGGAATCAGACCTGAGCGGCATGGCGCCGCCCGCGCTCACGAACTGATGCGCCACCAGCACGTTGCGCTCGTCCGGCCTGACGTTCATGTGCCTTATGGCGCAGCGCACCGCGTCGTCATAACCCGATATCAGCTCGCCCCCGGCCTGCGCGCGGATATGCCCCGGCCTGAAGAACGGCAGCAGATAAAAGTTGACCGGCCCGAATGCGTCGCGCAGCGTCACGGGCGGCTGACCCAGCCGGTAATCGCCGGCGATATACACGCCGCTGCGCTCGAGCAGGGGGCTTAAAAACGACAGCCGCTCGGGCGAATCGTGATTGCCCGCGATGAGCAAGACGGGCTTGCCCAGCTGAGAGAGCAGCGTCAAAAAGCCGTCCAGCAGATTGACGGCCTGTATGGAGGGCGCGGCGCGGTCGTAGACGTCGCCGGCGATGACCACCGCATCCACATCGCTAACGCGGATATAGTCTATGATCTGACCCAGAATCTCCTTTTGAAGCTCTATCAGGCTGAACTCGGCGAGCGAGCGGCCGATGTGCAGGTCGGCCAGATGGACAATGCGCATAATCTCACATCCTGTTGTTTAATCGCTTATATTTGTATTATACACCGCCCCGCCTGTGCGAATCAAGAGCGCCGGGCAAAAAATCGCGCGTGTGTTCGGAATAATATGAGAAGGTATGGTCAGCCAGTCTCCATTCTCCGCGCCGTTCGCGGGCGCGCGCCGCCCGGAAACGGTTTCACCGCGCTCCGCCTCAGAACAAAGCGCAGTGACCCCCTGCAAAAGGCAAAATGCACAGAGAAAAGCGCTGAATTGCGCCCCCGAAAAGCGCCGAGACGCGCTCCGAAACGGCAGTCATGGGCAGCGCTTCAGCAGGCCGATTCGCCGCAGTATTTTCCACACGCGCACCGGTTCGCAGCGCCGAAGCGCCGTTCGCAGGCGCGCGCCGCCCGTGAACGGTTTCACTGCGCGCTCCGCTTTGGAACAAATCGCAGCCGCAGCTTAAAACCGGGAAATCCCATGTAAAAGGCGAAAAGCACAGAGAAAAGCGCCGAGACGCGCTCCGAATCGCCAGTCATGGGCAGCGCTTCAGCAGGCCGATTCGCCGCAGTATTTCCCACACGCGCACCGGTTTCCCGCGTCGAAGCGCCGTTCGCGGGCGCGCCGCCCGGGAACGGTTTCACCGCGCGCTCCGCCTCAGAACAAAGCGCAGTGACCCCCTGCAAAAGGCAAAATGCACAGAGAAAAGCGCTGAATTGCGCCCCCGAAAAGCGCCGAGACGCGCTCCGAAACGGCAGTCATGGGCAGCGCTTCAGCAGGCCGATTCGCCGCAGCCTTTTCCGCATGCGCCCCGGTTTTCCGCGCCGGCGCGCTCATCGGCAGGCAGCTGTTCACTGTCGCGCCGACGCGCGCCGCCCGAACGCGAACGCATGACGGCGTTTTTCCATTTCATACGAGAATGCCGCCCGAGCCCCGAGCGCATGAACGCGCGGCTTCCGGCGCTGAAACGCGTGTTTTCGCCACTCGAGTATAAAAAACGCCCGCCCGAGATCGCTCTCAGGCGGGTGGATGAGCGGAACGTCTCCCGCGCGGCTTCAGATCGCAGCCTCGCTGTGCCCCCGGAGCGACTGCCCCGCTTTCGATCGGCTCTCGCTTAAGAGATATGGCGGCCTGTCGCAAGCCAGAGCGCGCATCAGCCGTCCTCAGCGCGTCCGCTCCCCTGCATATTTTTGACGAGCAGACCGATGAGGCTTCTGCCGGCCACATCCCGCGTCAGCCTGAGCGATGTGACGCACAGCCTTGGAGAAACCAGCAGATAGTCCTGCTCCATCCAGTCAAATGTGCGCGCGCCGCCGGCTTTCTGCTCCCTGACGGCGTTGGGATCCTGAACCGCAGCCTGCCTCGGAGCGGTAAAGGCGACTTTTGCCGCCGCAAAAATAACCGGCTCCAGCGCCGCAGACAGATCCGCCGAAACACCCGCAGCGTTCAGGCCGCGCGCGCCCTGAAGCATGTCGTAATAGAGCAGATCGCAATACCCGTCATGGGGAAAATCGCCCAGTATGGCGTTTTCAAGCACGACGTTCGTCAGATTGCCCGCGTGCCAGCCGGCGCGGAACGACGTATAGAATCGTCCGCTGTCTCTGGCGCCCAGCTGAGCAATGGCGCATGGATTGTACCATCTTTCGGGGAAGCGGCCGCTGTCCAGCAAAATGACGCTGCCCCCGCCGCCCAGTATCTCTCTGACCACGCCGTCCGGCTCATCCGCAATCACAACACGCCCGAGTGTCAGAGCCGTGCGCGCCAGCGCGGGATGCGCCCAGCTGCGGCAGCCGATTAATATCGAATCGGCGTCCTGCAGCGTGCAGGCCGACGGAAAAACCTCTCGAAGCGCGGCGAGCGTGTCCTCATTTTTGATGTGCAGAAGAGGCTTGTCGGCGCTGGGGATCGGATCGAACGCCCAGAAATCCCACGCATTGCGGCTGCCTCTGAGCGCGGCGCTCAGCCGCAGCTTGTGCCAGTGCGCGGACGCGGGAACCGTGAATGTCAGGCTGTAAACGGGCTTTGTTTCGCCGCAGGCTGCGCGCACCGCCTCCTCACCCTCGGCAATCACCGTCTCGCCGTCCGTCAGCCGGACGCAAAGCCGCCCCTCCACGGCCGCGCGCGAAAAATTCGACAGCGTCAATGTGACGGTCTGCGGTATATGGCAGGGCAGCGCGCGGCGCTGGAAGCCGCGATCCATCAATATCGCCACGTCGGCGTTGCAGCCGCCGGCGAATACGGCGGGATCGTGATCGTACGCTGTGCCCGTGTCGTCGCAAAGGCCCGTGCTGCGCTGCAGTTCTCTGAAGAAGCTCCACAGCACATAGCCGCTCAGGCAGGGCTGGCGGCGCGCCTCCTCCAGAGCAACGCGCGTATGGATCTGCGCCAGCCTGCGCGACGTTTTCACGAACAGCGTCTCCCAGTCGCCCCTGCCCTTCTCGGTCAGCGATTCATGGGCCTGATCGGCAAAATCCGTCTTCATCCAGCCCAGGTCATTGACGCAGCGCTGATCGCGAATATCGGGCCACACGCCAAACTTGCCGTACTCATGGAGCACGCACGGCCTGCCCAGCGTGGTTCTGGCCAGGACGTCCCACGGCACGCGGCTCAGTCCGTCATAGGCCACGAGAAAGTTGTCGCTCCACAGATGCGGCGTTTCAATGTCGTTTTCCATCTCGGGCAGCTCGCCCTGATTGCCGAAGCAGGTGATGCAGAACTGGTTTTCAGTGTTCGCCCTGACAATGCCGTATCCCATGCGGGCGCGGCTGCGCTCCGTCTCGCTTTCAATCATCAGCTGGCTGCCCTCATTGCCCAGGCAGTATATCATCATCGAGGGATGATTGCGCGTGTGGCGCACATACTCGGGCAGCATATCAAACGCCTTCTCGATCGGCTCCATCTTGTGGAAATTCGAAACCAGACCAAACTCCGCGTCCAAAAGTACGCCCATCTCGTCGGCAATCGCCATTTCCTCTTCCGTCGGGAAATGCGTGTGATAGCGCGCGAAGTTAAACCCGTAATCCTTCATCGCCTTAAAGCGCTGCCGAATGAGCTTTTCATCCGTCCTGGACGAAATCTGAACCGAAACAAATTCCTCGCCCGCGCCCGCCACAAACAGCGGCCGCCCGTTCAGCAGAATCCGTCCGTCCTTCGCAGCCAGCGTTCTCAGGCCGGTGCGCAGCACTGTCACGTCGCCGTCGCAGTCGAACTTCACTTCAACCAATCGGGGATCGTCATCGTACCAGCGCGTCACGGACGCCGTGTCCAGAGCCGCAAAGAAGGCGCCGCTCTCTCCCGCCGCGAGAGAAACCTCCGTCTGACCTTCGGCATCCTCGACGCTGACGCGTATCGTCCCCTTAAAGGGGCGGTCGCCGTGATTGGCCGCCGTGCCGAACGCGCCCCTTTCGGTCAGACAGAGATCGGTCAGCCTCACAGCGCCTGTCAGCGTGAGCGAAACGCTCCCATAAACGCCCGACCACCTGCCCATAAAGGCGGAGCCGCTGTACAGCGCGCGATTTTCCTCCGTCACCGCCACGGTCACGCGGTTTTTCCCCTCATGCACCCATTGAGTCACATCCGTCTCCCACGGGCAGACAATGTGCGCATGGCTGCCCGCATATCGGCCATTGACAAAGAGATGGCAGGCCGGATTGACGCCGTCGAATCTCAGATAGGCGTGCCTGTCCACAGAGGGCAGGAAGAACTCCGTCTCCGCAAACCATGTGCCGATATAGCCGGACTGCTGCCCCTGTGCGGGCGGGTAGGCCGGCGCCAGCGCCTTTACCTGTTGAATGCAGCCCGGAACAGAAACCGTCATATCCGTATCGAGCGGCCTTTCCGCCCACTTCTGAGCCATGCCCACATTTTCCGGATCAATTTTGGCCTTCCATAGGCCGTTCAGGCTGATCGTCTCCATGCTCCCCTTCCTTTCCAGAGAAAGCGAGGGAAACCGCAGTTCCCCCCGCTTTGCGCAAAGACTGTCCGTTACCTGCCGAGGAATTCGTCGACCTGACCCTGCAGGCAGGCGACCACATCGGCGACGCCGGCGCTTTCCAGCTTGGCCACATACTCGTTGAAGTAGGCTTCCCAGTCGGCGCCCTTGACGCCGGACTTCAGGCCCTCGTAGTATTCCTTCTGAACGGCCATCATCTGAGCCAGCTCGCTCTCGACGGGCGTGGTGTCCCACACCATGCCAATCAGATCAGAGGGCTTCGCCATGGAGCCGTGCATGACGTCGAGGATATACTCGTTGGTGCCTTCGGCGCAGCCCTGATTGAGATAGGCGTTGAATGTGTTGCCGATGTTCCATTTCCATGCCGCATAGGTGGTCGACGCGCCGCCCTGAGTGCCGTCGTACTCAAATGTACGGATGTGGTTGTCGTCAATCTTCTCGTAGTGAGTGCCCTCTATGCCGTAGACCAGCGTGTTGTAGACCTCCTTGCCCTTCGGCGTGCAGAGCAGATCAATGAACCTGACCGCCTCCTCAGGATGCTCGCACGTCACTGTGACAGCGTTGCCGGCGGCCGCATAGTTCATGCCCAGGAAGTAGAAATCAGAGGAATTGATGACCGTCATATCGCAGCCGTAAGCGCTGGTCGCCAGGCCTTCCAGCGTGGCCTCGTCGCCCACACCCTGACCCCATTCAAATATAACGGCATTGTTCAAGCCGCCGTCTTTCATGGAATATCCGTCCGTGGTGGTCAGAATGTCCTCGGGGATCAGGCCGGCCGCATAGTTCTCGGCAGTCTTCTGAACGGCCAGCCTGCACAGATCGGTGGAATAGAATTCCTTCACCTCATGGGTTTCAGAATCAATCTCGACCGGGCGGGGCATGCTGGTGTACACCACGTCGAAGGCGCGGCCCAGACCCTGCTGCTCAACCAGGCTGACGAAGGAACCCGCATAGGAGTTGCGATCCGGAAACGCCGCGCGCACGGCCAGCACATAGTCGGTCAGCATGTCGAACTTTTCCTCATATGTGCCGCTCGAGAGTATCCTGCGGGCGGTGTCCTTGCTGCCGTCCGCAATATAGGGCAGATACTCGGTGGGAATGTAGAGGTTGAACATGATGGCGTTCTGCTGATAGGTGGGAATGTAGTACTGCCTGCCGTCCATCTTGCCGTAGCCCATGATCCACTCAGGCAGCGCCTCAACGGTATCGGGAATCAGGCTCATGTAGTCGTCGAGGCAGATGTATGTGCCATTGATGAATTCATCGTAGTAGTTGTTGTGCGCTTTGTAGAGCGACACGATGTCAATCTGCTCGCCGGCAGTCAGAGCCAGCGTGAGCTTCTGATTGTATTCGCCGCCGATTTCGGGCTTCAGCGTGACGGAAACGTGCTCCATGCCCGCCGTCTCGGCCAGCTTCGCATTGACCGCATCGTTGACCAGCTGAGTGTCCTGCTGCTGACCGTTGCCGGCGTAGTAATAGACAAGATTGACCTTGTCCGCTTCCGCATTCGCCGTCATGGACGCCGCGCCGAGCGCCAGGAGTATGGCCAGAGCCAGTGCCAGAGTTCTCTTCATAGATTATACCTCCCTTTCTATCTATCCGAAGACCTCGACGGGTCTGTCAGACAACGACATAGTCAGCCCTTGATCGAGCCGATCGTCATGCCTTTGACGAAGTATTTCTGGAACAGCGGAAAAAGCACCAGCACGGGGCCCGCCGCCACCATGGCCATCGCATAGGTCAGAGAGTCCGTCGAAATGTCCAGCTGGGCTTCTGAGAACATTCCTTCGGCGACCATCTGCTTCAGATACTCGACCTCGCTCAGTATTTTTTGAAGAAGATATTGCAGCGAGAACATCTTAGGATCAGTAATGTAGATCATGCAGGTTGTCCAGGAGTTCCACTGCCCCACAAAATAGGTGAACGCCAGCGTGGCCAGCACGGGGACGGACAGCGGCATGACGATCTGATAGCAGATGCGGATTTCGCTGGCGCCGTCAATTTTTGCGGCCTCGATCAGCCCCTCGGGCAGCTGCTTGAAGTTGGTTCTCATGACGAATATATTCCATGCGCTGACCAGCGTGGGCAGCACATAGATCCAGAAGCTGTTCTTCAATCCCAGATATTTGCTGTTGACCACATAGCTGGGCACAAGCCCGCCGCTGAACAGCATGGTAAAAAACAGCAGATAGGTGACGATTTTGCGGAAGCTGCAGTTCTGCCGGCTGATGGCGTAGGCGCAGCTGGACTGCACGATCAGCATGAGCGCCATGCCCACAAACGAAAACGCCGCCGTCACCGCATAGGAGTCAATGATCTGCGTCGGATTTTTGAATATGAGCCGGTAGGACTCGCCCGTCCATGTGCGCGGAATCAGAGAATAGCCGTAATTGATGATGTCCGCCTGCGTTGAAAACGATATGGCGACCGTCAGCGCCAGCGGCAGAATATAGCTCGCGCAGATAATGATAAACACCATGTGCAGTATGACCTGCGCTCGGCGAATCGGTTTTTTGCGGCGCGGCGCGGCTGAAACGGACTGCGTCATAACATTCCTCCTAAAACAGGCTCTGTTCGGGACTGACCTTGCGGACAACGAGGTTGGTCAGTATAACCATGATCATGCCGACAAGCGACTGGAACAGGCCGATGGCCGTGCTCTTCTCCAGATTGCCGGTTATCATATAGCGGAATGTGTAGGTGTTGATGACGTCCGTGGCCGAATAGAGCAGGCCGATGTTCCGCGGAACCTGATAGAACAGGCCGAAATCGCCCTGAAAAATCTGGCCCATGCCCAGTATCAGCTTGATGACAACGATCGGTACGAGATGCGGAACAGCCACATGCCAGAGCTGCTGCATTCTGTTTGCGCCATCAAGCGTCGCCGCTTCAAACAGCGCGTCGTCAACGCCCATCAGCGTGGCGTAGTACAAAATGCTGCCCATGCCCACCGAGCTCCACACATGAACCGTCGTCAATATGTATGGCCAGTATTTCGGCTCCGAATACCACTGGATCTTCTCTCCGCCCAGCGCGACGATGATCTGATTGAACAGCCCGCTCTTCACATTGAGCAGCGCCAGCACGATAAAGGAGATGATGACGGCGCTCATAAAGCGGGGCAGTATGACGATTGTGTTATAGACCTTCACGCCGATTCGGGAAGCCATGCAGTAAAACATGAGCGCCAGTATGATGGATGTGACATTGTCCAGCACAAGGAAGCTCAGCGCGTATTTGACCGTGTTGCCGATGACGTGCAGCGCGTCGGCTGACTTGAAGAAGAATTCGAAATTCTTAAGCCCCACCCAACGGCTGCCCAGAAAGCCCTTGACCGGCACAAACTTCTGAAACGCCATGACCGTCCCAAACATGGGAAAATAGTTGAAGAGCAGCATCAGCGCCAGCGCCGGCGAAACCAGCAGAAGAAACTGCAGATTGTCGCCGATCCGGCTCCTGCGATGTGCAAGCGATTTTCCATGACCGCGCATGATCAAGCCCTCCGCTCTATGCTTCTGATCTTCCGTCTTTATTGGCTGTATTATAGCAGAATAACGCGCCTTCAGCCATGACGCAGCGCAACTTTTCAGCCTCTCTCATCGTGCAGATGGGAACCTGTTTACAGCGCCCGCCCTGAAAACGAAGAGCCCGCGCATTTTCAGCGCAGGCTCAGACTGTCGAAAAACCTTTGGAGAGTTCGAGAGAGCCGGAGCTCTCTCGAGCTTTTAATCGTGCCCGGCGGCATGTACGGCGGGCGCGGGACGATTTTTGCGGCGGAAAATCTTATTTTCCAGAGCAAAAATCGTTTCCTTGCAGTTTTTGCGCCCGGAAATCTGAAAGATTTTTTGCAAAAACTGGCAGGGGTGGCAGTGGCGGGGAAGCTTGCTCTCCCGTCCACCAGCTTGTCAAAAAAATCTTTTTGACAAGCTGAGAGCGCGCATTTTCAGCGCAGGCTCGCCCCGTTTCTCCGCCGCTATTGGGGAATCATGATCGTCAATCGCGTCATTTCGCCCTGAACGCTTTCAATGCGGATGGGCGGCGCATCGGGAAAGAGCAGCTGCAGCCGCATGGCCGCGTTCAGCACGCCCAGATGCTTTTCGGGCAGGCTCTTCTGCGTCTCATTGAGGCGCGCCTGCATTTCCTCCGCTTTTTCCCGCGCCATGCCGATGCCGTTGTCCGTCACGGTCACCTTCAAAAACGCGCCCTCCCTGATCGCCCGGATCACAATCTGGCCGCGGCGGCTTTCCAGCGGAGTCACGCCGTGAAAAACGGCGTTCTCAATCAGCGGCTGCAGAAAGAGCTTGGGCACGCTGCACGCCTCCAGGCCCTGCGCAATATCGAACGCAACGTCAAACTCGTCGTCATACCTCAGCAGCAGCAGCCGGATATAGTTCTTCGTCTGCGCCAGCTCGATTGAAAACGTCACCACGTCGCCCTGATCGAGCGAATAACGGAGCATTTCCGAAAGACGTTCAATCATGCGCACCGCATGATCCGGATCGCCGCCCTCCGAAACCATCATGGAGAGCAGATTCATCGTGTTGAACAGAAAGTGCGGATTGAGCTGCGATCTCAGGGATATGAGCTGCGTCTTCTCGATCAGCGCCAGCTGGCCGGTCAGCATGCTCTTCATTTCCTCGTTGCGGTGGATCTGGCTCATGATGCGATCGACCAGATAGGCCGTATAGGCGTCCTTGCGGCCGGTCATTACCTCCCCCTTGTCAAGCGCGCTCTCAAGATGCCTCAGCGGATTGATCATTCTGCGGACAAAATAGACCGCCATTCCCAGAAGCAGCATAAAGAGCACGCTGGCCGCCGAAAAGAGCAGCCCCTTTATGGCGTTGACGCGCGCCGTATACTCTCTCAGCCCCGCCTTATATATAAAATAGTAATCCAGCCGGCTGTTGTAGACCTGGCTGAACACGTACTGGCCGCCCCGCTCCTCATAGAGGAGCGAACCGCTCTCTGCGTTGTTCCTGAAAGGCGCCAAATCGCTCATATCCTTCGCATCCGGCAGAAGCTCGCGCTTTCTCGACTGATAAACCACTCTTCCTTCGCCGTCGAGTATGTAAAAGACATGGCTTTCGTCCTCCACAACGCTCAGCGTCTCGGCCAGATTCTGCAGGGACACGTCCACCGCAACGATGCTGTCATTGCCGAGATAGCTGATGTTCTGAACCATTGTCAGGACATACGGATAGCGCGCCGCCCTCTGCCTCGGAATGATGGAAAAGCCCTTTTCAACGTTCAGCGCGCTGCGCAGCGAAGGCTCCAGGTCGTCCAGCGAATAGAGATATGAACCATTCTGCTGCGGATAAGCGCCTATGGCCGTCTGCCGTCCGGGCGAATACATCCATATGCCGTCCACATAATTGAGCGCGCCGCAGAATGCGCGCACCTGACTGCATTGCCGGTCTATGGCGTTGGGGAAAAGCGTCAGCGGCATCTTTGAGTAAAACAGCTGGGACGAATTGTCCACAATCAGAAATGCGGAAATATGCCGAATCTCCCGCACAAACTGCTCCATTGTCGCGCTGATGTTCTCCGTCGCGTTCTGATTGATCTGCTGAAATTCCATCTGTATGGTCTTCAGCGAATATCGAAAAGCGGACAGCACAATGACGATGATGATGGGTATGAGAAACACCGTCATCTGAAGATACGCCAGAAAGGCCGCCTTGTGAGCGGGCACCGCTCTGTTTCTTCCGTCACGCTTCATATTCGCTTTCCCTCACGTCCTCGCGCCGCATCACATAGCGCCTGTAATCGGTGGGCGAATAGGACGTATACAGTCTGAAGCACCGCGTAAAGCTGCTCGGGCTCGCATAGCCCACCATTTCGCTGATCTCCGCCACGCTGCTCGATGAAAACAACAGCTCTATGGCTTTCTGCATTCTTATCCGAACCAGATAATCCGCAAAGCTCTCCCCCGTCGTCTGCTTGAACAGCCGGCCGAAATAGACGGGGCTTAAATGAATGAAATCGGCGATGGTGTATCGCGTGATATTCTCCGCATAGTGCTCGGCGATATACGCCTCGGCCCGCCTGATCAGGCTCTCCGCCTCGCCGCTCTCCGGCATGCGCTCCTGCCTTTCAAACAGCCTGACCAGTCCCCTGAGCCCCCGATATGTGCTCGCACAGCTCACCCGCGCCCTGACGCCCAGCTGGCTGAAGAGCAGATCACTCACGGCATGCATATCCAGCAGATTCTTCGCATAATCGCTCATGACGAGATAGAGAATCCCTTCGCCCTGCTCTATGGCCGTAAAGCGATAGTCGGTCATGCTCATGCGCAGCACATTCGTGATCGCCGTTTCAATATCCGCGTCCGAATAGCCGCGCATGCGGCCTCTGTCTTCAATGATAACCGTGACAATGCAGCCGCACAGCATCTCCTCTTCAAAGGGAAGTTCCAAGGCCCGGTATTTTTCGGACACATTCTCGACGCGCCCGCTCTGCAGCCCCGCAATGAAGGCTTCAATGCGATCGCTGCGGCTCTCGCCGCTCTTTCGAAGCTGCTGGTTCATCTGGTGCTGCCAGCCCATGTGCTCCAGCGCATTTTGAAACTCCTTCAGATTGATGGGCTTCATCAGAAAACTCTTTACGCCCATGTTGATGGCCTGACGGGCATATTCGAATTCCGAATAGCCCGTAATAACCCCGACAACCAGATCAGGCCACCTCAAAAGCGCCTTTTCGGCCAGCTCCAGACCGTTCATGCCCGGCATATTGATGTCGGTCACGAGAATATCTGCGTGTTCATTTTTCAAAAACTCCCACGCCTGAGCGCCGGTTTTAAATGTTCCGATCACATCAAAGGACGGCGCGTGGCCGGCTATATGCTGTATCAGCAGTTTTCGAGTGTAGCTCTCATCATCGACAATGACAATTTGATACATACCATGCGCCTCCCCGCAAAGGCTCCGCCCGGCCGGAATGTGTCACTGGAACAGATCGCCGGCCGCGTTGAACGTCATTTCCCTCGGCTCGCCGAGGATCTCCATATCCTCTCGCCCCGATATCTGATCCAGCAGATTCTCTGACGCCTCGATTTCGCCCATGCTCAGCGTATCGCGGATGCGAATCATCGTAATCTCTTCGGGCGCACGGCCGGGCGTCATCTTGATGGCCGCCTGTATGGTTTCCCTGTGCGTGTCGAAATACATCGGAATCCTGCACAGGCTGGTCACCGTGCTCGTCAGCGAGTTCGGATAGGTGTTTTCACGGCTCATCTTCTCCACAACGCGCCTGGAGCAGACGTCCGCCATGCCCAGCCCCACAACATTGCCCAGCGTGGCATCGGTGACGTCCAATACGCCCACGCGGACGGCCTCAATGCCGCCCCGTATGCCCGGAACGATCCATCGTCCCGTGATATTCGGATCCATGCCCTCGCCGCTGATGTCCTTTCCGATTCGGTCGACAATCAGCACGTCCACCCTGGGCAGTTTGATACAGGCCATGCGCGCCTTGGCGATTTTCAGAAGCTCCGCTTCCTTGCGCGGCAGCTCCTCGCCCGTCATCACGCGAACCATCGCGGTCTGATCGCAGGCATTCTCGACAATGCCCACGCCCAGCAAAACCCGGGCGTTTTTCAGTATGCCGAAGGCAAACTTCTCGACATTGACGCCCAGTTTTTCAATGCCCTGTCTGTGACAGACCTCCGCGCCCTTCTGACAGCCCAGCCCGATCGTCAGCATTTTCATCGTGCCGCTCTCATAGCGCCCCCTGAACGCGGTATGCGCCTTGATGCGATTAAGCGTCACGATGCCGTCCGCCTCCGCCGCCAGGCGGTTGATATATATGGGGCGTCCGTCCTCCAGCGCGCCGATCTGCAAGACGTCCATCGTCGCGATAACCGGACAGCCCACATACTCCGGCGTCACGCCATATTCGCGTATCACCGCAAGCTGTCCCTCCGCCGTCGCGCCGCCGTGGCTGCCCATCGCGGGAATGACGAAGGGCTGCGCGCCCTGTCTCTTCAAAAACGCCACCGTCTCCCGGATGATCAGCGCCAGATTGGCAATGCCGCGGCTGCCTGCCGTGACTGCGACGCGCATTCCGGGTCTGACACTGTCCTTCACTTCGGCTCGATCAAACTGCGCCGCCATTTCGGACGGAATATCGTCAAGATGCTGACGATCAAAGATCTGCCGCACGCGCGCCATGCGCGGAATCGGGACGTCCTTGAGCAAATCATGAATCGAACCCATGCCTTTTCCTCTCCTCATCATTCGGTCGTCATTCGCTCTGCAATTCGCATATCCATTCTATTCTATTATACGCCTTCCTCCGGCCGTTTCAAAGTGCGCAAAAGTACTTTTCCAGGCCTTCCATCATGCTGTATGCAACTTTTATCGCGCTGTTTTTGAAGGCGCGCTCCCCCGAACGCGCTCCGACTTCCATGCTCGGCGCAGTCTCTTCCGTCATGAAATGCGCAGAATTAGCGCCGCACGCGCCCCGATTCGCCCCTCGTCCGCTCAAGGGTGTTTTCCATTTCATACGAGAATGCCGCCCGAGCCCCGAGCGCATGAACGCGCGGCTTCCGGCGCTGAAACGCGCTTTTTTCGCTCCCAGAGCACAAAAACGCCCGCCCGAGATCGCTCTCAGGCGGGTGGATGAGTGGAGGTGTGGGGAGTCGAACCCCAGTCCGAAAGTCAGACGACAGAAGCTTCTCCGAGCGCAGTCCACGTTTTAAAATTCCCTCCGCCGAACCGCCATGGACGGCGTTACGGCATTGGTAGCTTCATAAAATCCCGCCGATCTCAAAGCTTTGACCGGTTGGTTCCCTGCTTTTGCAGCGCCGGTAACCTACGCCGCAGGAGGCTTAGGACCGACGTTCGCGGGCTTAGGCCGCGAAAGCTACGTTATCGTAGTTGTCAGTTAATTTTAATTTCCCGTTGTTGGGCGGTTCAGGGCCGCCGCTCGCTTATTCTGCCTTCCATACCCCCGTCGAAACCAGTACACCCCCATGTTTCAGCCGCGGCCCGCGAATGTGCGCTCAATGTCGCGCTGCGCGTCCCGCCTGGCCATGTCGTCGCGCTTGTCGTAGAGCTTCTTGCCCCGGCACAGCGCGACCTGCGCCTTCACGCGGCCGTTCTTCAGATAGATTTCCAGCGGAATGATCGAGAAGCCCTTCTGCATGACGTTCTGCTGCAGCTTGCGGATCTCCGCCTTGTGCATGAGAAGCCGCTTGGGGCGCAGCGGATCGGTGTTTGAAAAGCTGCCCTTCTCGTAGGGGCTGACGTGCATGCCGTACACGAACAGCTCGCCGTCCTTCACCACGGCGAAGCAGTCCTTCAGATTGCACTGCCCCAGCCGGATCGACTTGACCTCCGTGCCGTGCAGCTCTATGCCGGCCTCGTAGGTCTCCTCGATGAAATAGTCATGCCGCGCCTTGCGGTTCTGGGCAATGACCTTGACGCCCTCCTGCGGCATACCATCTCACCTCGCTCGACTCGTGTCCGCTCTATCTTACAGATCGGCATCTCATAGTATACCACAGCCCGCGCGGTTTGTCCAGCGTTTTCTTGCCCGTCTCGGCAAATCGGCCCACGCGCCGCAAAAAACGAATAAACCCGCCCAACGCCCCGGCAGCGCTTGTCGCATCCCGCGAAACGGGCGCGGACGCTTTTCCCGTCCAATACATCAGCGTGTGCGCCGCAGGACACGCCGCTGCGGCATTTTTTGCGGCGCTCATTGCAGAGCGTCTGATCTGATGATATAATAAGTCACAAATCCAATGAGTCGGCATTTTCGGAGGACAGTATGGACGGTTATCGCTATATCACATTGAGGGAGCGGCCGGATATGAAGGCCGTCGCCGCCGAGTGGTTTCACGGCAAATGGTCGGTGCCCGCCGAGGCCTACATCGCCTGCATGGACGCCTATCTCGACAAAGAAACGGAATACGGCTGGTATCTCTGCCTGGATGGCGACAGAATTGTCGGCGGTCTGGGCGTCATTGAAAACGACTTCCACGACCGGAAGGATCTCGCGCCCAATGTCTGCGCGGTCTATACGGAAGAGGACTGCCGCGGCAGGGGCGTCGCCGGCCGCCTGCTGAATATGGCCGTCGACGACATGAAGGCCAGGGGCATATCGCCGCTTTATCTCATCACCGACCACACCGGCTTCTACGAGCGCTATGGCTGGGAGTTTCTGTGCATGGTTCGATGCGACGGCGAGCCCCATATGAGCAGAATGTACATCCACCGATGATGCGGGGCTTCTCTCATCCATCGGCGCTTCTCTCCTGCCCGCGGAGCCGAACCGTCAGAAAGCGGATCGGCCGCAGTCCGTCTCCTCATGTCCGCATGGGGAGTTTTTTTGTTTTCCGCAAAATATGATTGCAGCCCCTCTCCCCGCCGCGAAAAGAGCGCCGTCGCGGGGAATTGTCCGCTCATCCGCGCGCGGCTTTCGAATCATCCCATCGCTTCCGCTCCGGGCTTTTTGACCGCCCCTCTGGCGCGCCGCAGCCTTCTCCCCATCAGCGGCGAATACAGGCCGCGCCGGG
>CAKUAV010000026.1 GCA_934636425.1 uncultured Clostridia bacterium | reverse complement strand
GCACGCTGATCGAGCCGCATGGCCGCGACGGGTGCGACGCGGCGCTCTGGTGCGCCGATCCGTCGGAGCACATCGCAAAGACGCTTGGGCGCGTTCACGGCGCGGCGCTGTTCTCGGCCACGCTCACGCCGCTGCCGTTCTATCGCGATCTGCTCGGCCTGAGCGCGGAGACGGGCGCGCTGCTCGATCTGCCCTCGCCCTTCCCGCGCGAGAACCTCATTGTGCTGCGCCATGCGCTGCCGCTGAGATACCGCGAACGCGAAGGCTCGATGGACGCGCTGTGCCGCGCGCTGGGGGCGTTCATCTCGGCGAAGCGAGGAAGCTATCTGGTGTGCTTTCCGTCCTATGCGTTCATGCGGCAGGCGGCGGAGCGCATGGCGGGAATAGCGCGGCTGCTGGTTCAGTCGCCCGGCATGGACGAGGCGGCGCGGCGCGATTTTCTGGGCGCGGCGCAGCGCGAGCCGGACGAGACGACGGCGCTGTTCGTCGTCATGGGCGGCGTGTTCTCGGAGGGAATCGACCTGCCGGACAACCGGCTGAGCGGCGTGGCCATCGTGGGCACGGGCGTGCCGCAGCTTTCGCCGCCGCTGGACGCGCTGCGGGAGATCTATGAGGCGCGCTATCACAGCGGCTATGCCTACGCCTATCAGTATCCGGGGCTGGCGCGGGTGTATCAGGCGGCGGGGCGCGTCATACGCTCGGAAAGCGACCGCGGCGCGGTGCTGCTGATCGACGCGCGCTGGGCGGATCACGATCATCGCGCGCTCTTGCCGCCGCACTGGCTTGTGCGCGATGTGCGCGATGAGGCGGACATGGCGGCGGCGCTCAAAGCATTTTGGACTGTTCAGGAGGAGAAAAAGCATGATTTACAAGGCGACTGAAATCAAAATCACCAAAACGAAGCTGGTCATAGGCGTGCCGGAGCCGTTCAAGCTGCTGCACGTCACCGATTCGCACCTCATCTATTCCGACGATCAGGATGGCGACGCGACGCGCAAACTGATGGCCATGCGCCGCGAGGCCTATGATTCCAAGCACGGCGACAACTGCTGCCGCCGCTGGTGCGACGCGCTGTTCCAGTATGCGAAGGACAACGGCGAGCTGCTCGTCCACACCGGCGATCTGATCGACTATGTGAGCCACGGCAATCTCGTGCAGGCCAGGGCCGTTATGGACACGCTGGACGATTACTTTTTCGTCGCGGGCAATCACGAGTTTACGCAGTACATGGGCTTCTGGCCGGGCGATCCCGATTTCCGCGAAAAGAACGAGGCGCGCGTGAGGGCGATATTCAAGAACGACATTTCCTGCTGCGCCCGCGAATATAAGGGCGTGAATCTGGTCGGTCTGGAGACGAAAAACTACCAGATATCGGCGGAGCAGCTGAATTTTCTGCGCGCGCAGTTCGACAAGGGGCTGCCGGTGCTCTTGTTCTATCACGAGCCGTTCTACACGCCGGGGCTGTACAACCGCATCGTGACCGACTTCAACGAGGGCGATCATCAGACGCTCGGCGAGCCGGACGTGCTGCATCCGGACTCTTCCTATCGGGCGACCAACGAGACGCTGGCTTTCATGGAGCTGGTGAAGAACCATCCGCTGATGAAGGGCGCGTTCACCGGCCACTTCCACTTCACATACAACGACCCGCTGCCCAGCGGCGCGCAGCAGTATCTGACCGCCGGCAGCTTCCTCGGCATGGCGCGCGAGATCGAAATCGTGTAATAGAAGACAACCTCCGCAGAACGGCGTATTCTGCGGAGGCTTTTGCGTCATGGGGAGCTGCCGGCGGCGCATTGAGCCATACGCGCTGGGGGCTTCAGCGCTGCCCTGCGCGTGATCGCGGGCGCTATGCGCGCGGCTCGGCGGGGGCGTACTTTTTCAGCAGCGTTTTGTAGCGCCTGTGGATGAGAAACAGCCCGACAGCCAGAATGGCGATCAGCAGCATGAAGCCCGCGCCCGGCCAGACGGCGGCGATGAGCGCGTTGGCCAGCAATGCGCCGGCAAAGCGCGTGTAGAGCGCGGCCATTTCGCGGTTGTAGGCGGCAATGTCGCCGAGCTTATCGCGCAGCGTGTCGTCGCCGCTCCAGAAGGGGATGGGGTTGCGCGGATCGTCGCGCCCCATGGCCAGCGCGTAAAACGGCGCAGCGCACAAAAGACTCACAAGCGCGCCCAGTATGCGCTCAAACATGAAAAGACCTCCTGTCAAAACGGGTTTGCTCCTAATGCGCGCGTTCACCGCGCGCATGGATTGCTGTGATGGGAAGAGGGAGAGGTGAGCCCTGCGCGGAGGGCGCAGAAGAACGTTGAGCGCGCCGCGTGTGGGCATGCGCGCGGGATTGCGGCGGGGCGAGGACGGCTTGCGCGGGGCGAAATGGCTGTGTCACGCTGAACCGGGAATGGCAAGCCCTGCGCGGAGGGTGAAGAGGGAACGTTGAGCGCGCCGCGTGTGTATGCGCGCGGAGGTGCGGCGGGCGAGGACGGCTTGCGCGGGGCGAAACGGCTGTGTCACGCTGAACCGGGAATGGCAAGTCCTGCGCGGGGGGCGCAGAAGAACGTTGAGCGCGCTGCGTGTGTATGCGCACAGGGATTGCGGCGGGCGAGGACGGCTTGCGCGGGGGCGAAACGGCTGCGTCACGCTGAACCGGGAATGGCAAGTCTTGTGGGGATGCGCGCAGGGATTGCGGCGCAGGCGAGGACGGCTTGCGCGGGGCGAAACGGCTGTGCTGCGAGCGCGCCGGCGGGTTGGAGAACAGAAAACGCCCGAAGCGTGGGCTGCACGCTTCAGGCGCATGGATGGATCGCTTAGGCCTTGACTTCTTCGCCCAGCTCGGAGGACTTGTACATCATGTCCATGACCTGAGAGGTGACGAGCGCCTGATCGATGTTGGCCTTGGTCTTGATGCCCTGCGGGGCCTTGATCAGGAAGTCGCGGATTTCGGCGTGATACATATTGACGGTGGGGTACTTGAACGTGGTGGTGGTCAGCATGCCGTTCTTGGTGGAATAGAGCGTGAAGTTGCCGCCGTACTGCAGCTTGATGCCGCCCTTGTCGCCCATGAACTCGATGAACATGCCGTCTTCGTCGATGTTCTGCGCCCACGCGCCGTTGACCGAGATGGTCGGGCCTTCGGTGCGGATCAGGCCGGTGATCATGTCGTCGACGTCGTAAACGCCGTCATACTTGGGCGGGCCGGCCCACATGGACTGGTACACATAGCCCTCCATGGCCTTGCCCAGCACGGAGTAGGCCTGCGCGGAGACCGTCTTGATCTTCGGCTGGCCGACGCAGTAGAATATCAGATCGAGGAAATGCACGCCCCAGTCGATCAGCGAGCCGCCGCCGGAGAGCGCCTTTGTCGTGAACGCGCCGCCCAGGCCGGGGATGGAGCGATAGGAGCGGAAGGAGCAGTAGATGTGATAGATGTTGCCCAGCTCGCCCTGCGCGATCAGCTCCTGAATCTTCTCAACGGCGGTGTTGAAGCGGTTGCACACGCCGATGTTCAGTATGCGGCCGCACTCGTCGGCGGTCTTCTGCATCTCGCGGGCCAGCTCGGCGTTCATCGCGGCGGGCTTTTCGCACAGCACGTTCTTGCCGGCGCGCAGGAAGTCGATGGCGATGGGCGCATGGCCGCCGTTGGGCACGCACACGGACACGCAGGTGACCTCGGGATCGGTCAGTATCTCGTGATAGTCGGTGGTGGTCAGGCCGGAGCCGTAGGCGTCGCGCAGCTTCTCGGCGCGCTCGGGGATCAGGTCGCAGAAGTACTTGACCTCGGCGAGATCAGCGGCAGCCTTGTAGGCGGGCATATGCGCGCTCGTCGCGATATTGCCGCAGCCGATGATGGCAACTTTGATTTTCTCCATGTCAGTTCTCCTTTATAAGTTGTGGGCGGGCGCGCTTCATCAGACAGCGCTGTGAGACGCGCTCGAATATGACCAGCCATAAATATGGCGTGAGTCTCAGAGCGGGATGCGCGGACAATGCCGCGGCGAAGAAGGGGATCAGTTCATCGGGCGGAAGCCCTCGCCCAGCGCCTCGTGAACGTCGGTGGCGATGACGAAGGCGCGCGGGTCGCAGTCGGAGACAATGGCGCGCAGCTGCGGCGATTCCGTGCGGCTGATGACGCACAAAAGCACCTTCTTGTCCGTGCCGCTGTACATGCCCTGTCCGTTCAGCCCGGTGATGCCGCGTTCCATTTCGTCCATGACGCGGCGGGCGATTTTGTCGCTTTCGTCGGATATGATGAAGTAGGCGCGCGCCGAATTGAGGCCGTCCACCAGAAAGTCGATCATTTTGCTCATGAGGAACGTGCTGATGAGCGCGAACATTGCCGAGACCATGTCGAACACGAACGCCGAGGCGATGATGACCAGCCCGTCCACGGCGAACATCACAGCGCCCAGCGAGACCGAGTGAAAATGCGAGGAGATCAGCTTGGCCAGCATATCGGTGCCGCCGGTGGTGGCGTTGCCGCGTATGATCAGGCCGAAGCCCGCGCCGCCCAGCACGCCGCCGAAGAGCGCCGCCAGCAGCAGCCGCTCCGTGGCGTCGATCGGGATCACCGAGGGCAGCGGCAGCACGTCTATGAACAGGCTCAGCCCCACGCTGGCGCACAGCGAGCGGATTCCGAACTTAAGCCCCAGCGACTTGGCCGAGAGCAGGAACAGCGGCACATTGAGCGCCAGCGCCGTGAGGCCGACCGGAAAGCCGAAGGCATGGTTGATCAGCTGGGCGATGCCTGTAAAGCCGCCCGGCGCGATGTTGTTGGGAATCAGGAACATGTTGTAGGCCATGGCGCACAGCAGAAGACCAAACAGAATCTGCAGCCAGAGCAGCAATTCCGCGCGTATTTTTTTGACGTTCAAGAAATAATCCCCCTTTGCTGTGCTTCTGCGTCGCTACTTATTTATATGGCGCGCGTGCGCAGATCAAATGCCTACATATGCTATTATACCACGAACGGCGAAAATTTCAAGAGGGGAGGCGCGGCGGCGCTGTTTGAGTAAAAATGCGCGCGTCCATGCACATCATGGCGCTGTGAACGATAAAATGGCAATGCGGCGTATAAATACGGTGCTCTGCCGTCATAATTGTGCATAATTGGGCGAAACGCGCCGCCCGGAACGCCCCTTGGCGCGGAAATTTAGCAAAAGATGCGCTGAGTGAAAAGAGGCTCTTGCGGCTGCCGTCCCGTTATGTTATAATAAGCGCGAATTCAGGAAACGGAGGATAAGCCGTATGAATTATCGTTGCTTTCTCGATGGTCGGCCTGTGAATGTGCTTCAGGCGGCGGTGTATCCCGCGCCGTACAACGCCGTAAAGAACGTCGAATATGTCATTGGCAGCGGAAGCGGCTGCCAGACACTGCGCGTCGTGAGCGAGAAGAATGTCGAGAGCGCCGTGATCCGCCCGCTCAGTCTGGGCTGGACGGCCGACGTGCGCGAGGACGGCATATACGTCGATCTGAAAAAGCCGGCCAATTTCTCGCTGGAGATCAACGGCGGCTATGACGACGCGCTGCTGGTGTTCTACGCCCCCGCGCGCGAGGAGGCCGTGTCGCCGGACGATCCCCATGTGCGCTATTTTGCGCCCGGCGTTCACGAGGCCGGCGTGATGGACATATCCGAGGACAACACGACCGTGTATCTGGCCGAGGGCGCGTACGTTCACGGCAAGCTGACCGTCCACGACTGCGCGGGCTTTACGCTCTGCGGCCGCGGCGTGCTGAGCGAGGAAAAGTACGACGCGGACGAGCCGTACGCGCGCTGCGTCGATCTGATTGCCTGCCGCGACGCGATCATACGCGATGTGACGCTGACCCACAGCGTGCGCTGGACGTGCCGCGTGTTCGGCTGCGACAACGTGCACATAGACAATGTGAAGATCATAGGCTATCGCGGCAACAACGACGGCTTCGACATCTGCGGCTCGCGCAATGTGCTGGTGGAGCGCTGCTTTACGCGCACATGGGACGACTCGCTGGTCATAAAGGCGTTCGACACAGGCGATCTGGAGAACGTCACCTGCCGCGCCTGCACGCTCTGGAACGATTTCGCGCGCCCCATCGAGGTGGGCGTGGAGCTGCGCGCCGATCATGTGAAAAACGTGCTGTTCGACGACATAGACGTGATCCATTCGCCCACGGGCTATCCGGTCATGGGCATCCATCACGGTGACCGCGCGCTGGTGAGCAACATCACGTTCCGCAACATCCGCATAGAGGACGTGCCGGGCGCGCAGCTGTTCGACATCCGCATCACCAATTCCGTCTGGAACCGCGACGACCGCATGGGGCGCATCGAGGGCATTCACTTTGAAAACATCGAACTGGTGGGCAAGCCCGGCATCGCCTATCTGCCGGAAATGTCGCGCCTGCAGGGCTACAGCGACGAATGCGATATACGCGATGTGTCGTTCAAGAACATCCGCTTCCTCGGCAAGAGCGTGCGCTCGGCGGAGGAGATGGGGCTGCTCGTCATGGATCACGTTCATGACGTGCGCTTCGAGAGCGATACCGCCTGCCCGCCGCTGGGTCACGCCGCCACGAAGGTGGATGTAAAGACGCCTTTCGTCTGGGGTGAGGACGGATTGTACCGCGGCACGGTGCGCGTGTCGGCCGAAAATCACGGCGACGCGCCGGTGGACGCGCAGATATGGCTGGTCGTCTCGCCGGTCAACACGGCCTGTTATGATCAGGGCAGGCGCGCGCTCAGCCTGAAGCCGGGGGAGACGGCGCATTTCGACTGGGATGTGACGCTGCCTGCCGGGCGCTATGTGATGCGCGTGCAGTCGGACGACGCGGCGGTCGAGCCGGGCTGGATGATGACCACGCTCGAGCTGAAGCTGAATGAAGCGCCCGTGCGCTATCCGTTCGTCAACTATTACGGCGACCGGCTGGCCGACGTAAAGCTCAGCGTGCGCGATCGGCGTCTGCTGATCGCCTCCGACGCGCTCTATCGAACCGACGCGAGCATGACGGTCTATTCGGCCATGCCCGCCCGGGAATTTGACGGCGAGGTCAAGTTCACCGTCGAGGAGACCGACTTCGGCGAAGCGCCCGCGGTGCTCATGGGCCATCACGGACTGGAGCTTGCGCCCCAGCTGCGCTGCCCGGCCGAGATCACCTATGTGTTCAAGAACGAGCCGCGCGTCAGGGAGATTCGCAAAAACGTCGTTTCGCCCAATGCGTCGGGCGCGCGCTGCCTGTCCTTTGCCGAGCTGGGGCTGGACGAGGACACGCGCGCGTTCTGGCTGGAGATTGAGCTGAAAATCCCCGAAACGGCCAGATACCGCTATCCCTACACGCTGTTCCACTCGGTCAGGCCCGGCGAGATCGCGCATATGTTCGCGCACGTCACGCTGGACTGAGAGGACGCTCCCGGCGCTCTGCGATATTCGGAAGGCGCGCCTTTGACGCGCAAAACGGCGGCGATTTTCCGGGCATACTGCAAATAGCGGCTGAAATCAGCGCAAAAAGGCGGCTATCCTCTGAAAATTGAATATTAAATTTGAATAAAATTCAAAAACAGCGCCTCTCCCTGTTGACAGGCGCTGTTTTATTGTATACAATGATACCATTCAGATCCTTGAGGACGAGGAGGGCGCCGATATGCTGGAAATATCCAATAAAACCAACCTGCTGGAGCAGAAGAGCTATAAATATTCGCTGCAGGACGTACAGGATCCCAATCTCTATCGCGACATATATCCCTACGACGAGGTGCCGCGGGTGGCGTTCAACCACAGGCGCGTGCCCATGGGCATGCCGGAGGACATCTGGATCAGCGACACGTCCTTCCGCGACGGGCAGCAGTCGGTCGAGCCGTACACGGTGCAGCAGATCGTCGATCTGTTCAAGCTCATGTCGCGCCTGGGCGGGCCGTACGGCATCATCCGCCAGTCGGAATTCTTCGTCTACAGCGAGAAGGATCGCGAAGCGCTGAGGCGCTGTCAGGAGCTGGGGCTGCGCTTTCCCGAGATCACGACGTGGATCCGTGCCAGCCGCGACGACTTCAAGCTGGTGAAGGATCTGGGCGTTCGCGAGACCGGCATACTGGTGTCGTGCAGCGACTATCACATATTCAAGAAGATGAAGATGAGCCGTCGCCAGTGCATGGACTACTATCTGGCCACGGTGGCCGACGCGTTCGAGGCCGGCGTCATGCCGCGCTGCCATCTGGAGGACATAACGCGCGCCGATTTTTACGGCTTTGTGGTGCCGTTCGTCAACGAGCTGACCAAGATGTCGGAGGACGCGGGCATTCCCGTGCGCATACGCGCCTGCGATACCATGGGCTACGGCGTGCCCTACACGGAGGTGGCGCTGCCCCGCAGCGTGCCGGGCATCATATACGGCCTTCAGCACTATGCGGACGTGCCCAGCGAGCTGCTCGAGTGGCACGGCCACAACGATTTCTACAAGGCGGTGGCCAATGCGTCCACGGCGTGGCTGTACGGCGCGTCGGCGGTCAACTGCTCCCTGCTGGGCATCGGCGAGCGCACCGGCAACATTCCGCTCGAGGCCATGGTGATGGAATACGCTTCTCTGCGCGGTTCTCTCGACGGCATGGATCCCACGGCCATCACCGACATCGCCGAGTATTTCCATCACGAGATCGGCTACGACATACCGGTCATGACGCCGTTCGTCGGCCGCAATTTCAACGTGACCCGCGCGGGCATTCACGCCGACGGCCTGCTCAAGGACGCGGAGATATACAGCATATTCGACACACAGAAGATACTCAACAAGCGCCCCTCGGTCATCATCGGCAAGGCGAGCGGGCTGGCGGGCATCGCCTACTGGATCAACGAAAACTATCAGCTCACCGCCAATGAGGCGGTGGACAAGCGCGATCCGCTGGTCACGGCGCTGAAAAAGTGGATCGACGCGGAATACGAGGGCGGGCGGCAGACATCGCTCTCCACGCACGAGCTGGAAGAAAAGATCGAAGTCCTCTCCGAAGGACGCCTGAAGAGACTGTGAGGAGGCAAAACGATGGAGTATAAAACGGTTTCGCTGGCCGATCAGGTCTTTGAGCGCCTGGAGGCGGACATACTGAGCGGCAAATATCAGCGCGGCGAGGTCATCACCGAGCTGAGGCTGTGCGCCGAGCTGGGCGTGAGCCGCACGCCGGTGCGCGAGGCGCTCAGAAGGCTTCTGCAGGAGCACCTCATCGAGGAGAGCGGCAAGGGCACTGTGGTCATGGGCATATCGCGCAAGGACTTCGAGGATATGTGCGCCATACGGCTGCGCATAGAGGGGCTGGCCGTGCGCGGCTTCATAGAGCACAAGACCGATGAGAGCATGCGCGAGCTGAAGGAGGCGCTCGATTTTCAGGAGTTCTATCTCTCCCGGAGCGACGCCGACCACATGAAGACCATGGACGGCCGCTTCCACGAGGCGATTTACAGCCACTGCGGCAGCGCGATACTGCGAGACACGCTCTCTCCGCTGCACAAGAAGGTTCAGAAGTATCGCCGCCTGTCCATCGAGCAGAGCGGCCGCGCGGTCAAGTCGGTTGAAGAGCATCGCGCCATATACAACGCCATCGAGGCGGGCGACGCGGATCTGGCCGAAAAGCTCATGGCCGAGCACGTGAACAACGCCATGCACACGATTGTGGATAAGGAGATCTGAAGGACTATGGGCATGACCATTGCTGAAAAAATCATTGCGTCTCATATTGTCAGCGGCGACATGAAAACCGGCAGCGAAATCGCGCTGAAAATCGACCAGACGCTCACGCAGGACGCGACCGGCACAATGGCGTATCTCGAATTCGAAACCATGGGCATAGACCGCGTGCGCACAGAGCGCAGCGTGGCCTACATCGACCACAACACGCTGCAGTGCGGCTTTGAAAACGCCGACGACCACCGCTACATACAGTCCGTGGCGAAAAAGCACGGCATATGGTTCTCGCGGCCGGGCAACGGCATCTGTCATCAGGTGCATCTGGAGCGCTTCGGCGTGCCCGGCAAGACGCTGATCGGCTCGGACAGCCATACGCCCACCGGCGGCGGACTGGGCATGCTGGCCTTCGGCGCGGGCGGCATGGACGTGGCGGTCGCCATGGGCGGCGGCGCGTACTACATCACCATGCCGAAGATGTACAAGGTCAATCTGACCGGCCGGCTGCGCCCGTTCGTCACGGCGAAGGACGTGAGCCTTGAAATACTGCGCATACTCTCCGTCAAGGGCGGCGTGGGCGCGATCATAGAGTGGGGCGGCGAGGGCGTAAAGACGCTCAGCGTGCCCGAGCGCGCCACGATCACCAACATGGGCACCGAGCTGGGCGCGACCACGTCGATATTCCCCTCCGACGATGTGACGCGCGCCTTCCTCGCCGCCGAGGGACGGGAGAGCGATTACATCCCGCTCTCGAGCGATCATGACGCGCATTACGACCGCGTGATCGACATAGACCTCAGCGCGCTCGAGCCGCTGATCGCCTGTCCGCACAGCCCGGACAAAGTGGTCACGGTGAGCAGCATCGCGGGCACGAAGGTCGATCAGGTGTGCATCGGCTCCTGCACGAATTCCTCGCTGATGGATATGCTCAAGGTGGCCGCGCTGCTCAAGGGAAAGACGGTGTCGCCCTCGGTCAGCCTGTCCATTTCGCCCGGCTCGCGGCAGGTGCTGTCCATGCTCTCCGAGTGCGGCGCGCTCAACGACATTATTTTGAGCGGCGCGCGGCTGCTCGAGTGCGCGTGCGGCCCCTGCATCGGCATGGGCTTCTCGCCCAACTCCGAGGGCGTGTCGCTGCGCACGTTCAACCGCAACTTTGAGGGCCGCAGCGGCACCGCCGACGCGCGCGTCTATCTGGTCTCGCCCGAGACGGCCGTGGCCGCCGCGCTGAAGGGCGTGATCACCGATCCGCGCGATCTGGGCGAAATGCCGGAGATTTCCATGCCCGCCGCGTTCAGGATCGACGACAGCGCCGTGCTCGCGCCCGCCTCTCCCGACGAGGCGAAGGCCGTTGAAGTGCTGCGCGGCCCGAACATCAAGAAGTTCCCCGAGTGCCGTCCGCAGGAGGACACGCTCCGCGCCGAGCTGACGCTCAAGGTGGGCGACAACATCACCACCGACCACATCATGCCGGCGGGCGCGAAGATACTGCCGTACCGCTCGAACATACCGCATCTGTCGCAGTTCTGCTTCGGCGTGTGCGACAGGACATTCCCCGAGCGCGCGAAGGTGGCGGGGCAGAGCATCGTCGTGGGCGGCTCGAATTACGGCCAGGGCTCCTCGCGCGAGCATGCGGCGCTGGTGCCGCTGTATCTGGGCGTGCGCGCTGTGATCGCCAAGAGCTTTGCGCGCATCCACGCGGCCAATCTGATCAACGCGGGCATACTGCCGCTGACGTTCAAAAATCCCGACGATTACGACAAGCTCTCTCAGGGCGACGTGCTCAGCCTGTCCGGCATTTACGACGGCATGGACAGGGGCGAAATCACGCTGAAGGACGAGACGAGCGGCGCTGAAATCGCGCTCACCTGCGCGTTCACGGCGCGGCAGAAGGCCATGCTGAAGGCCGGCGGGCTGCTGGCCTTCACAAAGGAGTGTGGAGAACAGTGAATGAGGCGATCGACCGCGCGGTCGAGCAGTTCAGGACGCTCCTGACCGAGCAAATCGCGCGCACGGAGAGGATGGAGCGCGGCGCGAAGGCGAAGAACTTTGCGGCGATGGACAAAATTGTGATCGGCGTGGCGGGCGGCGACGGCATCGGCCCGATCATCATGCGGGAAACGCGCCGCGTGATGGACGCGCTTTTGAAGGACGAGATCGCGAGCGGCCGCGTCGAGATTCGAGACATTGACGGCTTGACCATCGAAAACCGGCTGGCGCTTCACCAGAGCGTGCCCGCCGACACGCTCTCGGCGATCAAATCGTGCGACGTGCTGCTCAAGGGCCCGACCACAACGCCCAAGGGCGGCACGATGGAGAGCGCCAATGTGACGCTGCGTCGCGAGCTGGATCTCTACGCCAACGTGCGGCCGGTCACCGTGCCCGATGAGGGCATAGACTGGATATTCTACCGCGAGAACACCGAGGGCGAATATGTGCTGGGCAGCCGCGGCGTGGAGATTCCGGGCAAGCTGGCCATGGACTTCAAGGTGACCACCGCGCCGGGCACAAGGCGCATTGCCCGCGCGGCGTTCGAATACGCCAAAAACAACGGCAAGAAAAGCGTCGCGATTGTCACAAAGGCCAACATCATGAAGAAGACCGACGGCAGCTTCAGCGCGCTCTGCCACGAGGTGGCCGCGGACTATCCGGGCATTGAGGCCGAGGACTGGTACATCGACATCATGACCGCCAATCTGGTCAATCCCGCGATCCGCAATCGCTTCCAGGTGTTTTTGCTGCCCAATCTCTACGGCGACATCATCACAGACGAGGCCGCGCAGATACAGGGCGGCGTGGGCACGGCGGGCAGCGCCAACATCGGCGACGAATACGCCATGTTCGAGGCCATACACGGCTCCGCGCCCCGCATGATCGAGGAGGGGCTGGGCGAATACGCCAACCCGAGCAGCCTGATGCGCGCGCTGGAGATGCTGCTGCGCCACATCGCGCTGACCGACAGAGCGGAGAAGCTCTCGAAGGCGCTGAACATCTGCTGCGAGCGCGAGAAGAAGCTGACCGTGACCGGCGACAAGACCGGCGCGACCTGCGCGGCGTTTGCCGACTATGTGCTGGACACGCTGGCAAAGCTGTAAAACTGAAAATGCAAACGCCCCGCCCGGGAGAGCGTTTCTCCTGCGGCGGGGCGATGGTTTTGCGCATATTGAGAACGGGATGAAGCGCTCGTTTCGGCGCTGGTTATTGGCTTGTCGCGGAGATTCGGAGAGCGGCGCGGTTCATCTCGGCGCGCTGTTCGCATTGGCTTTTCTGTGAAAAATTGTAAAACTAAACGATGAAAACGCCCTGCCCGGGAGAGCATTTCTCCTGCGGCGGGGCGATGGTTTTGCGCGCATTGAGAACGGGCTGAAGCGCTCGTCTTGGCGCTGTTTATCGCGGAGGTTCGGAGAGCGGCGCGGTTCTTCTCGGCGTGCTGTTCGCATTGGCTTTTCGTGAAAAATTGTAAAACTGAAAATGCAAACGCCCCGCCCGGGAGAGAATTTCTCCTGAGGCGGGGCGATGGTTTTGCGCGCATTGAGAACGGGCTGAAGCGCTCGTCTTGGCGCTGGTTATCGCAAAGATTCGGAGAGCGGCGCGGTTCATCTCGGCGCGCTGTTCGCATTGGCTTTTCGTGAAAAATTGTAAAACTGAAAATGCAAACGCCCCGCCCGGGAGAGAATTTCTCCTGAGGCGGGGCGATGGTTTTGCGCGCATTGAGAACGGGCTGAAGCGCTCGTCTTGGCGCTGGTTATTGGCTTGTCGCGGAGATTCGGAGAGCGGCGCGGTTCTTCTCGGCGCGCTGCTCGCATTGCCGACGGAAAATCCTGATGGGGCGCCGCTTCTGCAGAAAGACAGGCGTGACTGGCAGGCGCGCTTCTTTCAGGCGCGCTGAGGCGTGGGAAAACGAATGGCGAATGCGCTTTCTTTGCCGTACGGCGGCAGCGGATGGGGGAGCGCACTGAACGGCTCAGTCGGCCGCGTCCTCGCCGGAATCGATCGCGTCGTCGCGGCCGCGGCGCACATCGGACACGCTGTGGCCGAAATGCGCGCGGTATTTGCGGCGGAAGCTCGATTCGTCCAGATAGCCCACGGCGTGCGTGATATCGCGCAGCGGCATATCGGTCGTGCGGAGCAGCTCGTCGGCCTTCGTCAGGCGTATGCGGGAGAGATATTCGATATAGGACATGTTCGTGTTGGCGCGAAACAGCCGGCTCAAGTAGGTCTTTGTCACGCCGGCATAGTCGGCCACCTGCTCGTAGGAGAGATTGTTCTCGGCATAGTGCGCCTCGACATATTGCAGCACGCGCGTGAATATGTCGCTGCGTTCCTCGTCCGGCTCGCGGCAGGCGCGCAGTATGTCGCGAAAGCCGGCAGCAAAGGCCGCGCCGTCCTCGGGATTGAGCGCGGAGAGCGCCTTCACGGCGTCCTCACGCCCCGCGTCCTTGAACACGGGCAGCGCCGACTGGACGATGCAGCCGCGCAGATAGCTCTTTTCGCCGCCGGGCGTGTCCGGCTCGGAGTCTATGAGCGCGATCAGCGCCTCGAACTGACCGGCGGCGTCGGAAAAATCACCGCGCGTCAGTGCAGCGGAAAGCGCGCTCAGCCGCTCTGTGTCGAACCATGTCCGATCGGCGGGGGCGGCATTCTTCGGCGGGGCGCAGCAGACGAATGGCTCGTCGCCCACGATCAGGCGCTTGTCCAGCCGCTGCAAGGCCTCCGTGCAGGCATAGCTGACCATCGTCAGCGGCTGATAGACCTGGCTGGCGGCGATGATCGATTTCGCGCCGCAGCGTGCGATCAGATGCTCCGCGTCGGCGCGGCGCAGCGATTGATCCTCATCGGCATTGGGCAGCTCGCCCAGAAAGAGCAGTACGCGCCGCCCGCTCAGCCGGGTTTCGCAATAGAGCCGGTCGGAAAGCACGTTTTCGATTTCCTGCGCCGCGCCATGCGCCGGGCAGAGCGCGCCGACATAGAAGTATTCCTCATTGAGCGTCACGCCGCATTCGCGCATCAGGCTGTCCATCGCATTGCGGTCGCTGATTTCGCCGCCGCCCTGAAAGAGCAGCAGCGCGATCTGCTGGCGCAGCCGGCCGCGATAATCGACAAAGCGCCGCTCGAGCCCCTGCTGCTCGGCGCGCATCTGCCGGAAGCGCGACACGATCACGCCGAACTCCTCGGCCTTCGGCACGCTGAGCGCGTTCGCGCCCTGAACGTAGTCCTCCACCTCACGCAGACGGTTCCAGCGCCTTCGGCTCAGATAGAGCGAGACCAGCGTGGAGGCCAGCATGCCCACGCACAGCATCACCGTGCCGTACGCCTGAGCGCGGCGCAGATTCTGATACATGACGTTCTGGTCGTATCTGGCGGAAATGGCCACGCCGTCGAACAGCTCCGCGCGCACCAGCGGCGCGCTTTCAGAAGGGCCGCTCGGCCGCGCGGCGCATATGTCCCTTCCGCAGCGCTCGAATGAAACGGCGCTGCCGTCGCCGAATGTGAGCAGCAGGCCGTTCAGCGCGCTGCTGGAGAGCTGCGTGCTTGCCTGAGTCAGCGAGGAGAGGGGCACGAGATAGTTGAGCGACTGCGTGCGCGCGGTCATCTGAAGGCGGCTGGTCGGGCAGTGGAAGCAGAGATAGCCCGCGCCGGAGCGCGTCCACAGGCAGGTCAGGCGCGATTCGGAGGCCGTGAGCGCCTCCTGCGCGCGGCGGGCGCTGTCCTGATCGAGCATGAGCAGCTCGTCGAAGAACGTCACGGTGTTGGTCTTTCCCTCGGCGGAATAGACATAGCCGGTGTCGTAAAAGGCAAAGACGTTGCTCAGCGACAGCTCGTATTTGACAATATCGCCGAGCAGCTCGATCGCCTTGCGCGCGCCGATCTGGTCGTCGAGCACGCGCCGGGCGCGCATTATGTCGCTCGTGCCCAAGCGGACGGTGTAGTCCTCGCAGCGCTCTTTCAGCGATTCCAGCTCGAGCGCCACCTGCTGAAGCTGCCAGACAACGCCCTCGTCGGTGCGGTGCTGCGCCTGAACCAGCACCACGCGCTGCGCCGAAAAATTGAGCGCCAGCATGGGCAGAAGCACGCACAGATAGGTCAGAAAAAAGCGGAATATCGTTTTGCGCGGCGACATGGGCATATTCCTTCCATAATAGAGTTTTGAAAAGAGTTTTGAGAACGGGCTCTTCGCAAAAACGAGCGCGCGGGGATGCGTCAGACTGTCGAAAAACCTTCGAAAAACCTTCGGAGAACTCGAAAGGGACGATCTCGAATTTTCAAACATATCCGGCGGTGAAAAGGGCGGCCGGGGAGCTTGCTTTCCCGCTGTATCAGCTCGTCAAAACCTTTTTGACAAGCTGATACAACGCATATACGCATGGCCTGCCATTGAAAAAGCCTGCTTTACCCGCAGCGCTGTGATTGTTCGCGGGTAAAGCGCTGCGGCGCAAGGGTTATGACACTGTTCCAAGCCTTCCATCAGACGGCGCTGACTCCTGTCGCTCTGCCTTTTTGACAGTCTGGCGCGCAGGGACGCGCATCGGAGGGGATTCTGGCCGCCATGCCGACTGCCCGCGACGAACCCCCAAATGCCCGCGCTCAGCGCGGCGGCGAAATATCTGACAAAACGGTCAAACGGGCGCATATCGGACGGAACGCGCCCGTCCAAGACCGATTTTATCGAATCTGTGCGGCGATGAAAGTCCTCGCGGCGCAAGATTCATTGAAGCGAAAAACGGACAGCGCGCTGCGAGCCGATAAACGGCGGCGCGTGAAAAGCGGCAGATCATACAACGGTGTTAATTATACGCTTTGATTATAACATCCGGAGCGCGGATTTACAAGAGTTGAGCGGTCATTTTTTTCAAAAAAAGTGCGCCCGGCCTCATTGAGAAGCCGGGCGCATTCATGGGAGGATTGTTTCCCTTCCGCGCGATCCGTCAGATGCCGTGAGGACGCGCGGAAATCGTCAAACGGGAATGGGCTTATCAGCCGGCCATGCGGTCGTAGGCGGCCTGCTCGATCTCGATGAGGCGCTCGACCTTCATGTTCTTGAGGGTGTCCAGATAGGTGTCCCAGTAGCCGTCGATGTCGTATTCGCCGGTGATGAAGGCGGTGTACATTGTGTCGAGATAGGTCTTGACGTCGGTGTACAGCGTCGCGCGCTCGGTGGCCTCGGCGTCGGTGTAGGGCATCGGGCCGAACGTGGTCTTGAAGGTCAGGCCATCCTCCTCGTTGCAGTAGGCGCGCCAGTTGTTGCTGTTGCCGATGGAGCAGTGCTTCCACATGTCGAGCAGGTCGTCCTTGTTCTCAACGTAGTCGTAGACCAGCCAGTTGGAGTTGACCTTGCACCACATTGTGGCGAAGCACTGATACCAGCAGGCCACGGAGGAGCGGTACTCCCAGGCGTCCATGTCGCCGCGCTGCTCTTCAACGTCGAACATCGTGATGCCGGTGTTCATGACTTCCTTGGGGGTGAAGGACACGCCGGCCCAGCCGTTCAGCGCCGCGTCGCCGCCCACGCCGAACTCGTCGAAGAAGTAATCCAGGAAGCGCGCCACGACCTCGGGATGCTCGGTGGAGGCGTTGGCCACGATGTTTATGTTGCTGGAGACGGGGTGATTGAGCACGGTCACGCGCGCGTCGTCCTTATTGGCGGTGAAGGCGGAGTTGGTGGGGATCCAGTTCTGCACGGTCTTGCCGCGCTCCTCCTGCAGGGCGATATAGTTGCTGTCGTAAGCGCTGGAAAGCACGCCGTACTGGTTGTTGAGCGTGCGCTCCTTGCGCTCCTCATTGGTCACGACGGCCGCGTCGTCGGCGTAGAAGCCCTCGGTGTAGAGCTTGCGCATGAATGTGACGAAGTCCTTGTATTCGTCGGTCAGGTTGCCCAGCACCAGCTTGCCGTTGTCATCGGCATAGATGGCGTAGCCGGGCACGCGGCTGTATATGCCATAGCCCCACATGACCATCTGCGCCATCGCGTCGCTGTTGGTCAGGCCGCCGGCATAGGGGATTTCGTTGGTCGCGTCGCCGTCGCCGTCGGCGTCCTTGTCGCGTATGGCGGCGAGCACTTCGACCAGCTCGTCGCGGGTCTTGGGGATCTCAAGGCCGAGGTTCTTCAGCCAGTCGGTGTTCCAGGAGAGCGGATAGATGGACAGCGAGTCCGCGCCCTGAACGTTCATGATCGGGAAGCCGTAGATAGCGCCGGTCGCGGTGGTGATGTAGCTCTCGTATTCGGGGTGGTTCTTGAAGAAATCGGTCATGAAGGGCATGACGTCCTTGTACTGGCTGAAGTCCATCAGATAGCCCTCGTCGCCATACTTGAGCGCCTGGCCGTAGCTCATCTTGCCGCGGTCGTTCAGGTTGGCCAGCATATCAGGCAGCTCGTCGGTGGCGAACATCAGAGTCATCTGGTTCGGCCACGCGTCGGCGCTGTAGGGCGTGTAGTGGATATGGACGTTCATGATCTTTTCGATCTCGGTGACGAAGGGGGAGTCGTTCCAGTCGTGATCGGGATAGTAGGGCTCGGGGCCGGCGATTTCCAGCGTGACCATGTCGCCTTCGACGATCGGATAGCCGCTGGCGGTCAGCGTGTCGGCCATCGCGGTGGCGGTGAGCGCGAGCATGAGGGCGAGAACCAGAGCCAGGATCTTCTTCATGAGCAATTCCTCCATATTCATAATCTTCTCTATCGATTGCCGGAGCGCGGGGCGGCATCTCCCGCGCCGGCCAACAGATGCGGGTATCAGCCCTTGACGGAGCCGATCATCACGCCCTTGGCGAAATACTTTTGCAGCCAGGGGTAGAGCGCCAGCATGGGCACGGTGGCGATGATGATGATGCAGTATTTGATCATATTGATTGTGTCCAGCTGCTTGAGCATATCCTGAATGGCCTCGCCGTCCAGCATGCCCTTGGCGATTTCCTCCTTGTACATTTCGCCCTTGATGAGGATTTCGCGCAGGAAGGACTGCAGCGGGAACTTCGAGCGGGTCTTCAGGTAGATCATGGCGTTGAAGTACTCGTTCCAGTGACCCACGCCGTAATAGAGTATCATGACCACGATGATGGGCGCGGAGAGCGGCAGCACGATGCGGGCGAAGGTTCGGAAATCGCTCGCGCCGTCTATGCGCGCGGCCTCATGCAGCTCCCACGGGATTGTCGAGGAAAAGAACGTGCGGCAGACGATCATGTTGTAGACCGACATCGCGCCGGGTATGATCAGCACCCAGCGGCTGTCGACCAGCCCGAACTGCCGGATGTTGAGATAGCTGGGCACCAGACCGCCGCTGAAGTACATTGTGAACATGAACAGCACCATGAAAAAGCGCTTGCCCTTGAGATCGCGGCGGGAGAGGGCGTAGCCGCAGGGCAGCGTGACGGCCAGATTGACCGCCGTGCCCACGATTGTGTAGAAGAACGTGTTGGCGTAGCCCAGCCATATGACCGTGTAGGACAGCACATATTTGAAGCCGTCCAGCGTCGGGCGCACCGGCCAGAACAGCGCCTGACCGTTGGCCACGGCCAGAGGATCGCTGAACGAGGCGATGACGATGAAGAACATCGGATAGAACTCGACGAAGAAGAACAGCGCGAGCACCACGCAGACGATAATCATGAACACGAGATCGCCGCCGCGCAGCTTTATGGCGTTCTTTTTGTTGACGACCGGCTTGTAGATGGCCTTGTTCATGCGCTTTCTCCCTCCTCACCACAGCGCCGTTTCGCTCACGCGGCGCGAAATGGCGTTGACGACGATCAGTATGATCGAATTGACGACCGAGTTGAGCACGCCGACGGCTGTGGAGAACGCGAAATCCGCCTGCTCCAGGCCGACCTTGTAGGTGTATGTGGAGATGACCTCGGAGGCCGTCATGTTGAAGTCGTTTTGCAGCAGATAAACCTTCTCATAGCCGACGCTCAAAAGAGAGCCGCATTGCAGGATCAGCATGATGACGATCGTGGGGATGAGCACGGGCACGTTGACATACCAGATCTTCTGGATGCGCGTCGCGCCGTCGATGTCGGCGGCCTCGAGCAGCGATCTGTCCACGCCCGCGAGCGCGGCTGTGAATATGATGGAGCTCCAGCCCACGCCCTGCCATATGCCCGAGATCACGTATATCCACTTGAACATCGGCGCGCTGGCCATGAAGGAGACGGGCTTTCCGCCGAAGAGCTCGATGAATTTGTTGATCGCGCCCGAGGAGGGGCTCAGGAACAGCGTCACCATGGAGCAGAGCACCACGGTGGATATGAAATGCGGCGCGTAGGAGACGGTCTGTATCGTGCGGCGAACGCCTTCGCTCTTCAGCTCATTGAGCATCAGCGCGAGGATGATCGGCAGCGGGAAGCCCAGCACGAGGCTCAGTACGCTCAGCGTGAGCGTGTTGCGTATTGTGATCGGGAACCAGTAGGAATTGAACAGGCGATAGAAGTTGTCCAGCCCGCACCAGGGGCTCTTCATGATGCCCAGCTTCATCTTGTACGTCTTGAACGCGATCAGCACGCCGTACATGGGCTTGTAGGCGAAGAGTATGATGTAGATCAGCGCGGGCAGCAGCATGACGTACACCTGCCAGCAGCGCGCGACGCTCAGGAGCGTTTTGCGCGCCCGGGATCTGCGGCGGGACGCGGCGAGTCTGGACGTGGTATCGGACACGGCTTTCGGCCTCCCTTTTTCTGCTTGATCTTCCGTAACGACACAACCACAGTACCACAAAATCATATTAACGTAAATAATGTGAAAATTTCACTTTGCAATTTACGCCCTTCCGGAGGCTTATTTTGGCCTGTTTGCGGCAAAGAGTGCAATTTTCACCACATTTGACACGCGATAAATGCGCACATATCCAAACCGTAACCGGGCGTAAACATAAAAGGGGGCGGGCGGCGTTCGCGAAAAGCGGCGGGCAGTGAAATTCCCGCACCATCGCCGGGAGGGAGAATATTAAGGATATTGTCAGATGCGCATCCCTGCCGGGGCCGGGAAAAGGAGCCGCCCGAAGCGCAGAGCTTCAGGCGGCCCCTTCAATGGGGTACGATTATTTCTGTGATTCGATAAACGCGGCCAGCTGCGCGTTGATTTCGGCGATGACCTTGTCCTCGCCCGCGGCCTTGAGCTTCTCGTTGCGCTCCCGCAGGAAGGCTTCGGGATCGGCGGCAAGACCCCATTTCAGTATGTTGTTGTACTCCGTGCGTATGGCGCTCAGGTTGGTCAGCTCGGCCTCGACGCTGCTCTTGTCGAAGGAGAACTCCATGATGGGCGAGCGATAGGCGTTTTCGTTGATCTGGCGGGTTTCCTCCCATACATCGGCCGACTGCCCCACGATGGGATAGGCCAGGAACTGATTGCCGACCGCCCAGCCGTTGGCCTGATACTTCAGCTTCACCTCCTTCCAGCTTCGGACAGAAAAT
This sequence comes from uncultured Clostridia bacterium, assembly GCA_934636425.1. GTDB lineage: Bacteria > Bacillota > Clostridia > Christensenellales > Aristaeellaceae > Firm-10. Next base: position 3,069 of record CAKUAV010000026.1, on the reverse strand, counting down.
TTCGCAGCAATTCCACCTGCATCCGCAGCTTCACAAGCTCATTGTGCTGCTTGACCTCATCGCTGGCCGCTTCCTTGCGCGGCCGTCCCTTCGGACGCGGGACATATCCCGCCGCCAGCATCCGCTCCTTCCGATTTTGACGGCTGATGAGCCCCTTTACCTGCTTCAGGCTCAGACCATAGCTCTCGCCAATCGCACGGTTCGTCTCTCCTGCGGCCTTTCTGGCTCGAATAATCTCGCTCAGTTCCTCTACCTTCGTGTACTTCCTTGTCATACAGATAACCTCCTGCTGTATTTCTTATTCTACAACAGGAGGTCTCTTTTTTCTATTGTCCGTTTGCTGGGGAACGGTCCACGTCGATCTTTTTGCTATGCTTTTCTATTTCGTGCCGGTCGAGCCGAAGCCGCCCGCGCCGCGCGCCGTGTCGTCCAGCGCACCCTCGTCAAATTCGGCGCGGATCACCGGCGCGATCACCAGCTGCGCAATGCGCTCGCCCGGCTCGATCACCCGCGTTTCCCTGCCGTGGTTGTGTATGGGCACCATGACCTCGCCGCGATAGTCCGCGTCGATCACGCCCACTTTGTTGGCCGGCGCAAGATCCTGCCTGAGCGCAAGGCCGCTGCGCGCGTACACAAAGCCCGCCGTCCCCTCGGGAATGGCCAGCGCCAGCCCCGTGGGCACGAGCGCCGTTTCGCCCGGCAATATCCGCAGATTCTCTTCCAGGCAGGCGACGAGATCGGCCCCCGCCGCGCTCGCCGAGCCGTAGACCGGCAGCGCCGCGTTCGGCCTGAGCCGCTTGATTTTTACGTTCATATCGTCCGTTCCTCTCTCTTCGTTGTGGTGTACTGTCAGGGGCGCGGCCGAAACGTCCCGCGCCGCAATGCGCGTCTGCGTCTCTTCCTTATAAAAAGCCGCTCTGGCGCGCGTTCGAACGCGCCCGTTCCGGCCGCAGCGCCTGACAGAGCGCGCCTGCTCTTGATTATAGCATATCTGCCGCGCGCCGTCAAAGCCCGCCGCGCTCGCGCTATCGTTCGTGTTTATTCCGATTTTCGGGCGTTTGCTTTACAGAATGCGCCCATTTCTCGCCGTGTTATCGTTTAATTTACGAACATTATTTGAAAACGTCACGCTTTTTATCGCATGCTTTCTTGACGGCGCGCGGCGGGGGATGCTATAATATATGCGTTAAGAGCCGCGCACAGCGCTTTTTGCGCGCGGCCGGCAGACGGAGCAAGGGCGCTTCACAACGGCCGCTCCCTCCGCTCCTTTTTGAAAGCAGCCTCCCTCGACGTGCGCCGGCTATTGGGCGCAGGAGCTAATTATGAGCAGTATCCATGATGAATGCGGCGTTTTCGGCGTCTACAGTCCCGATGTGTTCGACGTTGCGCCGCTGTGCTATCACGGTCTTTTCGCGCTTCAGCACCGCGGTCAGGAGAGCGCGGGCATTGCCGTCAATGAGAACGGCATCATGTGCTGCCACAAGGACGCCGGTCTGGTCAACGACGTCTTTACGCCCGATATCATCAAGTCGCTCGGGCAGGGCAATTTGGCCGTGGCGCACGTCCGCTACGGCACGACCGGCCTCAATCCCCGCCAGAACGCCCAGCCCATCGTGGTCAACCACATAAAGGGTCTCATGGCCATGGCGCACAACGGCGCGCTGACCAACGCGGGCGAGCTGCGCGAGGAGCTGGAGCTGGACGGCGCGATCTTCCATATGACCAGCGACTCGGAAATCATCACCCACTGCATCATCCGCGAGCGGCTCAAATCCGCCTCGATCGAAGAGGCCGTCTCGAAGGCCATGGATCGCCTCGAGGGCGCGTATTCCCTGGTCATAATGTCCTCCACCAAGCTGATCGCCGTGCGCGATCCTCACGGCTTCCGTCCGCTGTGCATGGGCGAGATGGAGGGCGGCCGCATCGTGTTCGCGTCGGAAAGCTGCGCGCTGGACAGCGTGGGCGCGACGTTCGTGCGCGACATCGAGCCGGGCGAAATCGTCATCGTGGACAAAAACGGCGTGCGCACCGACCGCTCCCATGTCGGCAAGTGCGACAAGCGGCTCTGCGTGTTTGAGTTTATCTATATCTCCCGCCCCGATTCCGTCGTGGACGGCTCCAGCGTGCACTGGGCGCGGCAGCGCGCGGGCAGCTTCCTGGCGCTCGAGCATCCCGTTCAGGCCGACGTGGTCATCGGCGTGCCGGACAGCGGCATAGACGCGGCCATAGGCTACGCCCGCACATCCGGCATACCCTACGGCATAGGCTTCCTCAAAAACAAGTATATCGGCCGCACGTTCATACAGCCCACTCAGGAGGATCGCGAGCTGAAGGTGCGCATCAAGCTCAACCCGATCTCCGCGACCGTGAAGGGCAAGCGCGTCGTGCTGGTGGACGATTCCATCGTGCGCGGCACCACCGCCATGCGCATCGTCAAGCTCCTGCGCAAGGCCGGCGCGTCTGAAGTTCACATGCGCTCCTCCGCGCCGCCCTTCAAGCACCCCTGCTATTTCGGCATCGATGTGGACAGCGAGGACAGCCTCATCGCCAGCAAATATTCTCTGGAAGAGATCCGCGAGAAGCTGGGCGTGGACTCGCTGGGCTATCTCTCCGTCGAGAACGCCAAAAAGCTGGCCGACAATACCTGCGGCTTCTGCACCGCCTGCTTCGACGGCGACTATCCCTGCACGCCCCCGACCTGCCAGCAGCGCAGTCTCTTTGAGCGCAGCTTGGACGCTCAGTAAACCGCTCGTCTCCCATACGCCGTCCGGCTCCGCGCCGGGCGGTTTTTGTATCGAAAAAAAGCCCCGAAATCGCAAGGCTTAATAGTGATAAGGTACTATTTAGCTTTGCGAGGGGCAGAGAACGGTGTGACCGTAAAGGTCACGCCGTTTTCCTGCGTCCAAGGGTAGATTCTGCGATCATGGGTTCTGCCAGCACGGGGATCTCCACCTCGTCAACAAAATTAAAGATGATCTCCACCTTCTGTCTGCGAATCCGTTCCAGTACCAGTTCCCGCAGCACATCCTCGCGGATATAATGCGCCGAGCAATCGCCACGCCCACTCTT
>CAKUAV010000025.1 GCA_934636425.1 uncultured Clostridia bacterium | reverse complement strand
ACTGGTAGGGGTGGCAGTGGCGGGGGAGCTTGCTCTCCCGTCCACCAGCTTGTCAAAAACTTTTTTGACAAGCTGAACTCGAGAGTCTCGAAACCCTCTCGAGTTTTCAATCGTACCCAGCAGCGTGTCGGGTTGGGCATGACGATTTTTGCGGCGGAAAATCCCATTTCCAGAGCAAAAACTGGAGAGGGATGCACACGGCGGGGAGCTCTCATTCCCGCTTACCAGCTTGTTAAGGCCTATTTTGACAAGCCGATCATTCCCGGCAAGCAATGGCCGACGCCTGTGTTTTATCGGAGATTTGGCATCAGCCTCTCCCCGTCCGCCGCTTCAGATCAGTCTCAGGACACGCTCATACCTTTCCGCGATGAACGCGCATAAGCGAATGCCGCGCCGCCGTTCGGCTCAGCGGACGCATCGCCGGCACGCTTCTTCCCGCTCAGCGCTTCAGCGACAGCCCCGCCCTCTCCATGGCGACGACAATGACGGGAATCAGGACAAGCTGCATTACGATGCCCGGAACTGCATTGACCACAGCGCCGGCTATGAAGAGCGACCAGGTAAAGCGGCTGCCGGTCAGCCCGACAAGAATCGCCTGGACAATCCCCCATACGACGCGCCCGGCAATCATCGAGAGCACCAGCGCCATGTATACGCACCATTTCCTTCGGGGCAGCGCGTCGTAAAGAACGCCCGCCATGCCGCCGTACACCGCCAGCTCAAACGCCATGGCAATCGCCGTCGGAAACATCACGGGCATGCCGAACAGTACGGAGCGCAGCAGCGGCGCAACGAACCCGACCGCCAGCCCCCACTGCCAGCCGCACATGAAGCCGCACAGCAGCGCCGGTATGTGCATGGGGCAGAGCATGGCGCCGATTTCCGGAATCTGTCCCGTGACGAGCGGCAGCAGCAGCGCGAGCGTCAGATACAGCGCGGCATAGGTTATCTTTCGAACTTTGAGCGAATTCATCGGTCGTTCTCCTTCTCCATCAGCCCTCTGATGTGTTCCATTGCGTCCTCCAATATGGCGCCGGAGCCTCGCATGACGCCCGCCACATAGGTATCGCACAGATTCATGGGAATCAGAACGCGGCGAGCGTCGCTGGACGCAACGGCGGCCGCCATGCGCGGAGAAATTTCTCCAAACAGCGCGTCGGCGGCAATGATTCCCAGAGGACCCACGATGACGTCCGCCTTCCGGCAGGCGACGATCACGGCATTTTCGCCGGTGGCCAGATTGTCTGCGCAGCCGCAGCCGAGCATGTTCTGCGTGGCGATGCTGTTTGTGCCGACGGCGGTGATCGCCGCATCGGGGCAGGTCTTGCGTATGCTTTCCAGCAATTTGCGCCCCAGCTTTCCGCCCTGTCCGTCAATGACGAGGATATCCATCAAAAGTCCCCCTGTTCGGTGTAATAGTATATCCCCGCCGGCAGAGAGCCCGTGGCCTCCTCCGCCAGCATCTCCAGCATTTTGTCGGCGTCAACATCGTCAAAGAGCGCAGGACTGGCCGTCTTGGCAATGATGATCATCGCCGCCGTCTGAAGATGGGGCGCGGAGAGCAGCTCCTCGGACAGTATTACGATCCGCCTGTTTCTGACCGCGTCAATGCCCTTCCAGCCCTCGCGGCCAAGCAAATGCGTGCAGGCCTTCTGAGCGGCCGCCGTCGAGTAAACGCCCGTGCCCAGAACGCCGCCGTCCACAATCTTGACGATCACGCCCGGGTTCTTGCGGACAACCCAGCCGTCGTCCACGCGCAGATTTTCCTCCAGCAATCGCGCGGAAACATCATACGCGCCGGCTCCGACGATCAGATTGTGCTCCAGCGACGTCTTATACACCGTCACGCGCTCCTCCGCCGTTTCCCAGTACACGCTCTGCCTCTGGCATTCAAACAGCGCGCCTGTGCGCTGCTCGAGCAGCACGGTAAAATAAGTCATGGCCGAATCGGCGGCTTCGGCGGCTTCGGAAACGCCGACCTGCTCGGCCTGCTCGGCGGCCACAGTCTGCGCCGCGACATTTTCCGCCGTGTCATTCAGCTTTGAAACGGGCTTTGAATCGCCTTCGCCGGCGTTCGGCGCGCCCTCGCCCTCGCCGTCTGTGTGAACGGCTCTGTCCGTTCCCGAAACGATTTCCGCCGGCGCGTTTTCGTCATATTCCCTGCGATCGGCCTCGGGATTTTCCCGCGTCTGTTCGCCGCCCGCGCCGCCGCTGTCCGTCTCGGCTGCGGGATCGCTCTCGTCCGCCATGGCGTCGACTGTCTCTCCGGACAGCGACGCGTCGGCCCGCTCCGCACGATCCGACCGGTATTCGCTCCCGGCCTGGCCGCCGAGCGTGGTGCGGCTTCTGCAGGCGCAGAGCGTCAGGCAAAAAATCGCCGCCAGAATGCACAAAATTCGCTTCATACTCATTCGCATAGGCACACCCAGTATTTCAAAAGAAAGCGCTGCTTCCATTCGGCTTTCCGGTACAAAACAGCTTCCGTATTCGCCAGCAGCTCCAGCGCCCGCTGCCGCGCCGCCTCGGGGAGCGCGCGCCCGCTGTAGACCGCCGTCTCGAAATCCATGGCGCAGTTCGAAAAGAGCGCCGCATAGTCTTCGGACAGCTCCCGGGACAGCGCATCCGTCCATTGCCTGTAAAGCAGATTGCCCGCGCCGCATCCCGTGTATTCCAGCCACAGTATGACGCTTGCGAATACGGCGCAGACCGCCTCGTTGACGTCCGGCGACTGGAACGCCTTCCTCGCTTCCTCCGCCTTCTTTTTTCGCGCGTTCAGCAGCGCAAACGGCGCAAAGGGCAGTATCAGCAGCGCGCCGCAGCACAAAAGCAGCAGTATGATCTTCAGATAGTTGACCCAGTGCGGCATGGAAATCTGCTCTTCTTCGACCGTCACCAGCCGAAATTCGCGCTCGGTGGCGGCCGCGCGATCTCCGCTTTTGAGCGACTGCGTAAACACATGCCTGGTTTCCGTTTCTCCCTCCGGCGCCTCCATATGGCTTCCGGCAATGTGCTGCGCCATCCGGCTCAGATAATCGCGCGCCGTTTCTGAAAGCGCCTCTGTCGGTTCATGCACGCCGGGAAGGATGAACGCTGTAAGAAGGCTCGCCGCAATGACAAATGCGCCGAATATCAGCGCGTCTCTGCGAGAAAGGGGGCGGCGCATCAGCCGCAGGGCAATGAGGCCGTACGCCGAAACATTGAGCCACGCCGGAAGCGAAAGCCCGAAATAGCACTGCCCCAATGTCAGAGCCGCCGCAGCGGCCAATGTCAGCGCGCGGCTGCGCAGGCAGAAAATCAGCGCCGCAAGCAAAGCGCCGGCAAGCGAAAGCAAAAAGGCCGCCAGCCCAGCGCCGTGTTCGTCGGCAATCGGAAAATAGTCATACGAATAGGCATTCACCGCTTCGCTGGCCGCAAACAGCCGGTTGCACAGCGCCCGAACGCCGTTTCCGGCCGCGGGAGTCAGCAAAAGAAGAAGGCTCAGCAGCAGCCCCGCCGTCAGCAGCCATGAAAGCTTTGCAAGCTTCGCATTATTTCCAGGCGCAGCTTTCGACGGCGTCCGCTTCTCTTCCTCGGCGGCCTCCCATTCATGCGCGCTCTCCCGAACCAGCAGCTCGCCCTTTCTGGCGGAGAGCTTCCAGTGGATGCGGCGAATCGGATCGCCGGGCACATACGGGCGCACGTCGGCCGAGTCGTCCGCGTCACGCTGCGCAAACGCCTGCGCCGTCACCGCGCGCGCTTCTTCTGCGGCCGGATAGGCGTCCGGCGCAAAAAACGCGGCGCGCAGTGCGGGGAACAGCCAAAGCGCCAGCGAACAGGCCAGCACAATGCGCGTTCCCGTATTGTTTTCAAAGAAATACAGACAGGCCGCCGCCAGCAGCCACGCCGTGTATCCCAGCCATTTTTTCTTCATTTCCTGCCAAATCCCGCAAGGCAGCTGCGCCGGTCGGGAGACTCCGTCCTTTTCAGAATATCATGCAGCACTTTTTCCGCATTCATCTCAGCGGCGCTCTCCTTCAGCAGTATGCGATGCGCAAAGACTTCGCTGAAAACCGCCTGAACGTCCGCGCCGGTCACATAATCCCTGCCGTCCAGATATGCGCACGCCTTCGCCATTCTGTCCAGAAACAGCGCGCCGCGGGGGCTGACCCCGATGTCCACCGCTTCATGCGCGCGGGTGGCAAGCGTCAGGCGGGTGATGTAGTCCAGTATGGCGTCCCGCGCCGTGACGCTCTGAACCTCCCGCTGCATGGCGATGAGCTCTTCCGCGGAAAGGACGCATTCCACCTGCTCGATGGGATTTCTGCCCTGCCTTTCATGGAGAATCCTCATCTGCGCCTCGTAATCCGGATAGCCCAGAGACAGCCGAACCAGAAAGCGATCCATCTGCGCATAGGGAAGGGGCTGCGTGCCCGCCGCGCCGACGCTGTTCTGCGTCGCGATCACCAGAAAAGGGCGCTCCAGAGTATATGTCTTTCCGTCCACCGTCACCTGACGCTCCTCCATCGCCTCCAGCAGCGCGGACTGCGTTCTGCTGGACGCGCGGTTGATCTCATCGCCCAGCAGCAGATTGACATGACTGACCGCGCCCGGACGATAGAGAAATTCTCCGCTGTCCCGGTCGTACATGGAAAAGCCGACAATATCGGAAGGCAGCACGTCCGGCGTGAACTGCACGCGCCGAAACGAAAGCCCCACGGCGCGGCTCAGCGCAACCGCCAGAGTCGTCTTGCCCACGCCCGGAACATCGTCCAGCAGTATATGGCCGTCCGCCAGCAGCGCCATAACGACCTTTTCAAGCGTTTCCCGCTTTCCGACAACCACTTTTTCAATTTCTCGAAGCACGTTTTCAAGTCGCAAATTCATATGTACCGATCCCTTTCCAAAAAGCAAACGACAGCAAAGCCCACTGGACCTGCTGTCGCCTGCCGTTCATCCGGGCAGACAGCTGCGACTGAATTGCGCCGGATGATAAGATGTGCCGTTGCAGCACGTCCGAATATTCGATTTACCTGACGGTGATGCGGCCCTGAGGCTCGGCATACGCTTCGCCGACCACATTGCCCAGCTCGCTGGCCAGATACATCCAGACCACGTCGCGCACGACGGCGGTAGTGACGGTGCTCTTCTCGTTTTCACCCGCGGCGATCGGGAATATGTACGAGGAGTCCATGCCGTTGAAGTTGGCGTTGCTGGTGATGACGGCATAAACGGCCGCCGCGTCGAAAGGCTGGCCGTTGACCTCTTCTATGGTCACGCGGCCCAGAGAAGTCGCCTTGAACCAGTTATCGCCATAGGCTTCCCCTTTGGCATAGTCCACAGAGGTGTCCACCGTATATTTCAGGCCGGCCACCTGCATAAAGGAAGCGCAGGCGGCGGCCGTCTCTTCGGCGTAGGGCAGCCCCTGAGAAGCGGCCTCCAGCGCCTCGGCCAGCTGAGCGCCGGTCATATACGCCACGGCCACCTTGTTGGGATAGGGCAGAACCTCCGCCAGCGTCTCCGCGCCAAACTTGCCCTCGGGCACATCGGCGCGCAGATTGCCGCCGTTCCACAGCGCGACAATGTGATCGGCGTCCACGGCGATCTCGGTGTTGCCGGCGGTCACGTCGTCCTCCTCGAAATAGGCGTTGATCTCACCGGAAGCGGCAAACCAGCGCAGCGCATCCGTCCACAGATCGCCCAGATTGGTTTCGGCCCTGCGCGCCGCGTCGTCCGCGCCGAGCAGTGCAAAATCGGTATAGGCCTCCAGCGATTCATCCAGCTCGATGACATTGCCGTGCGCGTCGGTAAATGTGATCGCATAGGCGTTCACCGTCACGCAGCAGATCAGGCAGAGCGCCAATGCGGCGCCCAGCAATTTCCTGAAGGTATTCATATAAATTGTCCTCCCCGCTGTTTTCTTGAGCGCATCCGAAAAGTGAGAGCCTTCAGACACGCTCCGGTCATTCCGTAAACAAATAAAGGCGCGACAACCCTTCAAAAGAGTCATCGGCACCTTCATGATACCGGAATTCGACAAAAATCCCTAAAGCGATGGCGGCTTGCTTCTGCATGCCCTGAACTGCCTTGTGACAGCAATAACAGTATATCATAGTCTGACTCTTCTGTCAATTGACGAAACCGCGAAATTCTCGCCCGCACGGAAAAGTCGCCGGCCGCACAGCATCGGCGCATTTCCCCACCCCACCGATGACAGGAAAACTCCGGCGCATGATCCTCCCAAGCTCTGCCTTCCAATGCGCAGATCAGTTTTGAGCCGTCATTACACGCGTACGCGAGCCGCCCTTCATCGGTCTGCCGCACCGAATCAGCGCACGCCCACCCTCAGTGGATTTTTCTCTCAGGGCGCGCCGTCTCCCATAGAAAACCGGCAATCCCTTCGGTATTTACTTCTCCATCCGAACAGGAAAACCGCAGATTTGGCGAACAAATCAAAGCCTTACGACACAAGAGGCGGCAAAAAAACGTGCCGCCCATGATATTTTCGAAGCGCTCTTCGTATATTGCAATGTCATCGCGCCGCATTCATCATCCCCACGGCAGAAGTCGGCGCAAAAGAAAAAAGACGCAGCGTCTCCACCGCGTCACAGCCTGTCGAAAGCCTCCCCCAATGCCGCCTGCCCGCGCACACCCCGCCGGTTCGCGGGCAAAGCGCCGTTGTGCATGGCATATGCTTCTGTCTCAAACCTTCCCTCGGGAAACGCTGATTCCCGCCCTTCCGCCTTTGGCCGTCTGAGACGCAATGCCTTTACCGCATCAGCCTGGCGAAAGCTCCCCCAAGGCCGCCTTCGCACGCAAACCCCGCCGGTTCGCGGGCAAAGCGCCATTGTGCATGGCATATGCTTCTGTCTCAAACCTTCCCTCGGGAAACGCTGATTCCCACCCTTCCGCCTTTGGCCGTCTGAGACGCAATGCCTTTACCGCGTCAGCCTGTCGAAAGCTCCCCAAGGCCGCCTTCGCGCGCAAGCCGCGCCAGTTCGCGGGCAAAGCGCCGTTGTGCATGGCATATGCTTCTGTCTCAAACCTTCCCTCGGGAAACGCTGATTCCCGCCCTTCCGCCTTTGGCCGTCTGAGACGCAATGCCTTTACCGCGTCACAGCCTGTCGAAAGCTCCCCAATGCCGCCTTCGCACGCAAACCCCGCCGGTTCGCGGGCAAAGCGCCGTTGTGCATGGCTTAAATGCGAACTGCCTGGATGAACAATGCCCGGCGCGATGCGGCGTTTCTCAGCGCCTGCGCCGGGTCTGTCGTTCATCTGTTTCGCGTCAGTAGTTTTCCGCGCGCACCTCGAAATAGCTCTGGGGATGATTGCAGGTGGGGCACACATCGGGCGCGGCCGTCCCGACGACGATATGGCCGCAGTTTCGGCATTCCCACACCTTGACCTCGCTCTTGGCAAACACCTCGGCCGTTTCGACGTTCCTCAGCAGCGCGCGATAGCGCTCCTCGTGATGGCGCTCGATCTCGGCCACCAGCCGAAAGCGCGCGGCCAGCTCCGGGAAGCCTTCCTCCTCGGCAGTTCTGGCAAAGCCGTCGTACATATCCGTCCACTCGTAGTTTTCGCCCTCGGCGGCGTGCAGCAGGTTCTGGGCAGTGTCGCCCAGACCGTTCAGCTCCTTAAACCAGAGCTTGGCGTGCTCCTTTTCGTTGTCGGCGGTCTTCATGAACAGATCGGCAATCTGCTCAAAGCCCTGCTTTTTCGCCACGCTGGCAAAGAATGTATACTTGTTCCGCGCCTCGGATTCGCCCGAAAAGGCCGCCCGCAGGTTCTTCTCGGTCTGTGTGCCCGCATATTTGCTCGCGCTCATGATTTTTCCCTCCCGCACTGTGTTGACGGACTTGTCCGCCCGACGCTTCTATTATACCGCAAAAACGCATTTTCAAACGCAGCGGCGCGCAAAAGGAGCCGCGCCATTGCGCAGCTCCTCAGCTTGCTTATGTCATCTGACCGCAGCATATTTCGAGGACACCCAGCCCGCGCCGCCGTCCGTGCGGATGTAATACCACGTCACGCCGCGGCTGTCCACGCTGCTCTGCTCGAGATATTCGGCCTTATCGCCCTTGTAGAGAATGTCCATTGTCTTGCCCGACAGGCTCGGCGCATAGCGCACATAGACCTGACGGCCGGTGATTTCCACCTGACGGCTGGTCGCCGCGCCAGAGGACGACACGCTGCGCAGCTTGGCGTACTTCGAGGACACCCAGCCCGCGCCGCCGTTCGCGCGCACATAATACCATGTCACGCCGCGGCTGTCCTGCTTGGACTCATTCAGATAGAGGGGCGTCGCGCCCTTGTAGAGCGTGTCGATTATCTTGCCGTTCAGGCTGGCCGAGCCGCGCAGATAGACCTGATCGCCTGTGATTTCGGCCACACGGTATTCGCCGGAAGAGCCATTCGTCAGCCTGGTGTACTTTGAGGAGATCCAGCCGGTTTTGCCATTGGCGCTCACATAGTACCAGACCACGCCGCGGCTGTCCGTGCTCGTCTCGTTGAGATAGGTCAGCCTGTCGCCCTTCTTCATCGTGGCCAGCTTCGCGCCGTTCAGGCTGGGCGTGCGGCGCAGATGCACCTGTCCGCCGGTCACCTCAACTGTGGTATCGCAGGCGTAGAGCGCGCAGTACTTCGAGCACATCCAGCCCACCGTGCGGGCGTTCAGGCGCACTCTGTACCACACCACGCCGTTTCTGTCGGTCTTGGCCTCGTCCAGATAGGTCAGCTCGCTGTTCTTGGCGGCCGTGCCCAGCACGCGGTACTCGGTTCCCGCGCCCGAGCGCACATTGACATTGCCCGCCGTCCTGACATAGTATCCCTCAGCCAGCGCCGCCTGAGAAAACACCGTCGCCAGCATCAAAAGCGCCATCAGCAGTGCGATTGCATTGACTGTCCTTTTCATATTCATCCTCCCCTTCTTACATATTCTTTGACGCCCGCTCCTCCGCGGCAGTTCCCTGAATCTGCCAATTTATTTTATGCTTCAGAAAGCGTACAAAGCCGCGCGGCGCATTTCACGGCTTTTCCATTAAGAAGGCAAACAAAGAAGGCGCATCGGGCGCTGGGCGGCGCGGTTCTTTCCGCCACGCTGCGCGCATTGTCTGCCCTTCCGCCCCACTTTTATATGAAGAGACAGCAAAAACGACCCGAGAATGTGCTTCTCGAGTCGTTTGTATCGGCGCTTACGCCCTGTTCGCCTTGCGAACCGCGATGATCGCCGCGGCCAGCAGCGCGAGCGGCAGAATCAGCAGCGCGCACAGCGCCGGCACAGGCGACGCGTCTATGGGCTTGACCAGCATATTGGTCGGCTCAATTTCAACGCCGTCAGGCCGCGTCATAATGTGATCCAGCATCGAGAGTATGAAGCGCGAATTGCCGTTGCTCGTCACTGTGTCGGCGTCGTCGCTCAGCAGCTGCGTCGAATTGAACCAGAGCAGCTTTGTCTCGCCCTCCGTGGCCGCCATGGCCAGCGCAAAGCAGCCCTCTTCATCGCCCTCTTCGTAGTTGAGCGTCGCCACATGCTCCGTGTCGGCCTTGAGATACGCCTTGTCGGAGGATGTGATCAGCGTTTCCACGGACAGCGTGCTGCGCCGCACGTCGCCGCGCTCGAGCGCCGAGGCGATGGGCATCAGTATGAACGTGCCCGCTTCGGTATAGCTGGTGTCGGCCACGTCGGGCAGGAGAAAGTAGCGGTAATCGGTGCTGTAGACGTGCTTGTCGTCGCCGTCCAGCACAAGGCCGCCCTTCTGGCGAATGCCGTATTTGGTCGCCACGTCCTCCAGCGCGCCCAGATCGGAGTTGTAGTCGCTCATCAGCATCAGCTTGCCGCCGTGTGCCAGATAATCGTCGATCAGCGCGGCCTCCTGCTGCGTGTAGCCCGCCGTGGGGCCGGAAACCAGCAGCGCCGAAGCGTCGTCCGGCACAGCGCCCGCCGCGCTCAGATTAAGCGTGCGCAGCTCTATGTTGTTGCGGCGGCAGATCAGATACAGCTTGGCGTTCTGCTCCGCCTCGCCATGCCCCGTAAGCATGTACAGCGTGGGCATATCGTCGCGCGAAACATAGATCAGCGCGTTGACCAGCGCGTTCTGCGCGGTGAAATCGGCGCGCGTGTAGTTCTTCACGCCCGTCATGTAATAGGTGGATTTGTCAAAGTCATAGCTGTACAGATCGTCGTTCGTCAGCACGGCGCAGCGCTTTTCGCTCTCAACCACCACATTGCCGACATCCAGCGTCAGCCCCGTCCGGGCGGAGAGCGCGCTCAGCGCCGCCGAATCGGTCGACATGGTCTTGTAGGACACATTGTCGTTGGCGTCGGCATAGCGGCGCGACAGCTCGCCGACCCATATGTCGTCGCTGTCGTCGTCGGCGATGAATATGATTGTCGCCGGCGTATCGATGGTGCGCACAATTTCAAGCGCCGCCTGAGAGGGTGTCATGACGCGGTCGGCCGTCAGATCAATGCGGGGCAGATCGAGCGCGCGCCCAAGCGCATTGATCGCCACAACCAGCGCGATCAGCAGAACGGCGATCAGCAGCCGCCCCTTTTCGCTGCGAATGAGCTTTTTCATTTACAGCGCCCTCCTTTCACCCCGGCGGCGCGCCGCGACGGACAGACCGGTCAGGCAGGCGAAGAGCGCGGCGATCGTCAGATAGCCCACAATCGTGCCCACGTCGAATATGCCGTTGACAAAGGCGCCCAGCGGCTCAAACACCGACAGCTTCTTCAAAAGCGCATTGAACGCCTCCAGCACGCGCGCGTCCTCGCCGCGCAGGTGCATCAGCAGCACGGGCGCTTCCACCAGCGCCGCCGCGATAAAGCCGATCAGCCAGTCGGAGCAGAGGCTGTAGACAACCAGCACGATGAGCGCCGTCATCGCCGCGATCATGAACGGCGTGACAGCGGTCAGCGCCTCGGCGCGCATCGCCGCATAGGGCGCGGCCCAGCTGACAAACGTCATCAGCGCAAAGGAGCCAAACGCCCCCGCCGCCGTGCGCGCGCAGGACGAGCAGAACAGCGCGGCGCTCATGAGCAGCAGACCCAGCGCCGTCACGGCCGCAACGCCGCTCAGACCCATGCTGAGCGAGACCTGCGGAAAGGCGATGCTCATCCCCAGCGGATAGAGCGCCAGCAGCGCGCCCGAAATGAGCACGGGAACCAGCCGCGAAAGCAGCTTGCCCAATACAATATCGCGCGTTCTGAGCGGCAGCGCATACAAAAGCCGTTCCGTGCCCGCCGTCCTTTCGCCGGGGAAGGCGCGCATACAGCACAGGCCGCTGCCCAGCGCCACAGCCAGCGCCAGATAGAGCGTGCTCTCCGCAAACGAGGGAGCGCCGCCCAGTATGTTGACAATGAACACCGCTATGCCGGCCGCGCCCGTCACCAGAGCCAGAAAGCCCCAGCCGCCCCAGCCGGAAAAGAGCGCGCGCAATTCGCGCTTAAACAGGGCTTTCATGCGTTGCCTCCTTCGGAGCGTTCGAGCTGGCTGCCGTCAAAGCGCTCTGAAACGAGGTATTCCATCAGCTCGTCCGGCTTTCTGCGCGCCGCCGTCATCTCGAGCACCTCAAGACCGTTCAGCGCGCGGAACAGCTGGGCGCGGCCGTCGCCCTGCATTTTGACCCGCACGCTCAGCCCGTCGGCGCAGTTTGAAACGTCCGTGACGCTCAGCCCCTTCTCTTTTGCGAGCGCCTTCTCGACCGCCTCGCGCGGGGAACGCGTCACGACGCACATTTCATCGGTCATCACATAGAGATTCTGCAGTTCATGCCGGCCGCACTCGCCCACGATCCGCCCCTTGTCCATGACCAGTATGCGGTCGGCGAGCGTCTCGATCTCGGTCAAATTGCTGCTGGCCAGCAGCACGGCGCGCCCTTTGGCCAGCTCGGCCAGCGCGTTCCTCAGCGTCAGAACCTCCCGGGGATCCAGCTCGTCGCTCGGCTCGTCGATGAGCAGCGCGCTCGGCCCGAAGAACACGGCCTGCGCCATGCTCACCATGCGCCGAACGCCCTTGGCCAGCCGCCTGACCGGCTTGTCGGAAACATCCTGAAGATTCATCAGTTCAAAGGCGTGATCGATCATTTCCGCGGCCTCGCGCCCGGTATAACCGCGGGCGTCGGCCAGAAATTTCAGATAGGCGCGCGGCGTCATGTCCTGATAGACGGGCGGTTTGCTGGGCACATAGCCGATCTTCTGGCGCGCCTGCGACGTCTCCGAATCAAGAAGGACGCCGTCGATTTCCACCAGCCCGCTGTCAGCCTGCATCGCGCCGGCGATGATGTCCATCGCGGTGGTTTTGCCCGCGCCGCGCAGGCCCGTCAGCGCGCAGATCTCGCCCTTTTCCACATTCAGCGTCAGATCACAGAGCGCGGTTTTTCCCCCATAGGCCTTTTTCAGATTTTCGACCTTAATCACCAAGGATCCCTCCCGATTGCTTCTCTCCGTCGCAGAGCCGGCCGCCGGTTCTGCGCCAAACGCCGCTGTTCGCCGCATTTTTTATATTCTACCACAAAACCATTGTCAAGCCAAGGTCAAACCATGAACATTTTATGAACGGTTACGCGGCAAAACGGAATCAATGCGCTTTTTCAGTCTATTACGCACAAAAAAGAGAGGGCAACATTGTGCCCTCCCAGACTGTCGAAAAGACCTTGGAGCGCTCGAGAGAGTCGGAACTCCTTCGAGCTTTAGTCATGCCCGGCGGCGTGTACGCGCGGGACGATTGAAAGCGGCGGAAAATCTCATTTCCCAGAGCAAAACTGGTCGGGGTGGCTGCGGCAGGGGAGCTTGCTCTCCTCTCCACCGCTTGTCAAAAAGCACCCGATGCCCGTCAGCGGCTGGTCAGCCGCGCGACGCCCTGCTCGACGACGAAATGCGAAATCGCGTCGTCGAAGTAGCTCCACGTCGTCTTGTCGCCGCTGCGCACGGCCGCCGCCAGCAGATAGGCGCCGTCCGGCAGAGACGACGTATCCAGATTGATTTTGAAAAACGCCTGATCCAGATTTGCGCCCGCCGCGCCGTCGAACGCCAGATCCGCTTCGTCCGAGGCCGGATCGACGGCGTAGACCGCCACGGTATCGCCGCTGCCCACGTCGAGCACCACAAGATAGCGCGCGCAGGCCGCCGCGTCCGCGCCTTCGATATAGGCGTAGGCGCGCAGCGTAACCACGTTCTGCCCCGCATCGTCAAAGAGCGTCATCTCCCGGACGCCCGCCTTGAGCATGGGGTCATAGGAGAGCGGATCGCACTGCGGCTGAAGGCCGGCAACCGGTTCGAGCAGCTGCGCGCTCAGCGCCTCCGCCGGAATGGGCGTGGCCGTGGGCGCTTCGGTCGGCTCCTGCGTGGCCTCGGCAGTCGGCTCGATGGTGGGCACAACCGTCGCGTCGGGCGCAGCGCTCTCGGTTGTGGCGAGCGTGGTCTGATCCTGTGCCGTGGGCGTGGGACTGCCCGCCTTCAGAGGCAGTTCGATGTCGACCTTTCCCTGAAGCACAAACAGATAGAACACGCTGCACAGGACAATCAGCAGCACCTCCCCGATCAGAAAGCGGAGAAAAGCGCGTCCCGCGTCCCTTCTGAATATTCTTCTGCGGCCATTATGGTCTCTGCTCATGAAAAAGTCTCCTTCCGAGTCGCCGGGCTCAGTATGTTGTCACAGGCGCATTACACGCCGCTGTACGCCGAGAAGCCGCCGTCGATGGGCAGCACAACGCCGGTGATGAAGCTGGCCGCCTCGTCGCAGAGCAGGAACAGCACCGCGCCCAGCAGCTCGTCGGCCTCGCCGAAGCGTCCCATGGGGGTCGCGGCCAGTATCTTGCCGGTGCGGGCGGTGGGCTTGCCGTCCTCTGTGAAGAGCAGCGCGCGGTTCTGGTTGGTCACAAAGAAGCCGGGCGCAATGGCGTTGACGCGGATGCTGCTCTTGGCCAGATAGGTCGCCAGCCACTGAGTGAAGTTGCTCACGGCGGCCTTTGCGCCGGAATAGGCGGGAATCTTGGTCAGCGGGCGGAACGCGTTCATGGAGGACACATTCATGATGTTGCCGCCGCGGCCGATCATGTCCTTGGCAAACACCTGAGTGGTCATCAGCGCGGCGATGACGTTCAGGTCGAACACAAAGCGCACGCCGGCGGGATCGAGATCAAAGAACGTCTTGACGCCCTCGACGGCCGCGTCGAACTGCTCGTCGTCGGTGGTGCCGCGAGGATTGTTGCCGCCCGCGCCGTTGATCAGTATATCGCAGGGGCCGAATGCGGCGACGACCTTGTCATGCGCCTCGTTCAGGCTGGCGTTGTCCAGACAGTTGACCTTCACGGCGATGGCCTTATGACCCTCGGCGGTGATTTCGTCGGCCACCTTCTGCGCGGCGGCCTCGTTCAGATCGAGCACAGCCACCTTTGCGCCGCACTGCGCCAGCGCTTTCGAAAAGGCGGAGCACAGCACGCCGCCCGCGCCGGTGATAACGGCCACTTTATCGGTCAGATTGATATTCAGCGGAAGTTTCATGGCATATTCATTCCTTTCAATAGGCCTGTCCGGGGCGCTTTTCGCCCGGATTCTCCAATATTATACACAGCCGAAAAAATACTGTCAACCCCGCAACGATTAACGATTACACGCCCATATCGCGCAGGCGCTCGCGGCTCAGCTTCAGATCGAGCAGCGGCTCGCGCAGATGGGTGTCATGCTCGATCATGACCCACTTGTCAAAGCCGCGCTTTTTAAGCAGCGCCACCAGCTCGGCGTTGGGCACAGGGAAGTTGCCGCCGCCGATCTCGCAGAAATAGCCGCGCTCGTG
This sequence comes from uncultured Clostridia bacterium, assembly GCA_934636425.1. GTDB lineage: Bacteria > Bacillota > Clostridia > Christensenellales > Aristaeellaceae > Firm-10. The sequence continues at coordinate 9,607 of CAKUAV010000025.1, read as the reverse complement.
CCAGACTTCCTTCTCGGGATGGGTCATCTCCCAGCCCTTGAGGTGCACGGCGATCAGCCGGTCGTAATAGCGCTCGGCGGTGCCGATCACATCGCCGCCCGCCACGGCCAGATGGCCCGCGTCCAGCAGCAGCGCCGCCTTGGGGCAGCGGCGCATGAACTCGTCCAGCTCGTCCTGCTTTTCCACCAGAGAGCCCAGATGGTTGTGCAGCGCCACCTTGAGCCCCCAGCGCTCGCAGGCCTCGGCCTGCACGTTGACCTGACGGCAGTAGTCGTCAAAGTTCTTGCCGGTCACCTTGATCCACACATAGTCCTTGCGGAACGCCGCCGCCCAGCGTATGCTCAGCTCGGCCGTGGGCGCTTCCACCGTGGCGAAATCGCAGCCCATGGCGTTCAGGCGCGCGGCCATATTGAGCGCGTCGGCCTCTGTCGCGGGGCGCAGGCGCTCCATGCCGTCATAGCCTATGGCCTTCAGATCGCGGGCGCGCTGCTCATAGTCGAACAGGCCGCCCTCCCACACAAACATGCCGTAATCCGCAACGCCGATCTTCATCATGAATATCAGTCCTTTCCGGGGCAGGCCCAGTCGAATATGTTTTCCATTTCGGGATAGGGATGCTCATAGTAATGTTCCGGCGCGCGCTCGCCCTTCAGGCAGGCCTGCATGAAGTCGAGCAGCTGGACATACTCGCGGTAGCCGTGCGCATGGCCGCCCTCGCGGTAGTACGCGGCGATGTGATCCTCCGCGCCCAGCAGCCTGTAAACCTCGCGCGCCGCCAGCAGCGTCTGATACGAGCCCTTGGGATTCGCCCATGTGTCGTCCAGCCCCTCGGTCTGCAAAAGGTATCTCGGCGCGACGCAGGCCTTCAGCATATGCTGATCGAACGGCAGCGCCTCCTCGCGCCCGACATAATCGTACATCGCCGGCGCGAACCAGTAGGGAATGGCGCGCATGAGGTCGTCCAGCGTCTCGCTGCGCTTGTCCACGCCCTCGGGCGCGTCGGGACGATCCATGTGATAGCGGAAGCAGCCCGCGCCGCCCGCGCCGCTGTCGTTGGGGTTGACGATGTAAAAGCGCTCGTCGGTCGCGCCGGCCAGCAGCACAGTCTTGCCGCCGCGCGAATGGCCGGTGATGGCCACCTTCGCCGCGTCGCAGAAGTCGAGCTGCTCCATGGCGTCCAGAGCGCGCTGATAGCCCCATGCCCATGCGCACAGCGCGCTGAACGTCGTCTGGCGCGGATAGACCGCATACAGGCCGTGGTCGCGCTTCGCGTCGCGCCGGTCGGTGGCCAGCTCGAGCCGATCGAAGCGCGCCGCGATCATGCCGCGGCGGTTGATCTCATAGATGACCTCGTTGCTCATGCTCATGTAGCAGCCGTCGCCGGTCAGCACAACCGGCAGCCGGCCCGCGCTCTCGGGCACATAGAGATTGAGTATGAAGCTGAAGGGATGCTCGGCCGTGCCGCAGTGAACGCGCACGACGTTCTGCCTCGGCCCCTTTTTGTTGCCGCGTCCCAGATCGTTGAGCGGCTCGACGGTCACCTTTTCCGGCCGGGGCGGCATGCCGCCGTATTCCATGCCCACAATCAGCCGAAGCAGCCATTCGCGCTGGGCGCGCCACGCTTCAGCGCTCGCCACGCGGGTCTTGCCGTCGCTCTTGAGGAAGGGATCGGGGAGTTTCTGCAAAAGAACGTCCGCCATAGCGTTTTCTCCTCTCCTGTTTGCAGGAATATGGCCGGCGCAGCGAAACGCACGCCGCGCCGGCGATCGATTACTTCAGCTTGAACGGGAAGGCGCTGGCGCTCTTGGCCATGTCGATCACATGAATGACCTCGACGGCCTCCTCCAGCGTGATCGGGAAGGGCTTGCCCTCGCGTATGGTGTCGTACAGGCAGCCCCAGATCTGGTCGAGCGGATACTGCTTGATCTCCACGTCCGCCTCGATCCAGCGCGGCTCGTCGGCGGCCTTGAACGTGCCGCTCTTACCGAAGTGCTGAACCGGCGTGCCGGGATCGGACACAACGGGCGGGAGCACCTGATCGGGGTCGATATAGCGCAGATGCGCCGCCTTGCCGCCGGCCTCGATCACACAGGAGCCGCGGCTGCCGTAGATGCGATACTCGGGCACGGGCAGCGCGCAGCCGCCGCTGATCTCCATGTCGACGATTCGGCCGTTCTCGCCCTCGAGCACCAGCTTCAGATGATCCTCGCAGTCGCCGCCCGCGGCCACCTGACGCAGCCAGGAGCTGAGGTTCTTGAGCGGGGATTCCAGCAGGCGCAGCGAATGATCCACAATGTGCGGGCCCCAGTTGAGCATCTGGCCGCCGCCAAAGTCGGATATGGTCTGCCAGTCGTTGCGGCGCTGATAGTTGTTGCGCGCCAGACGAATTTCAAAGACGTCGCCCAGCTTGCCGCTGTCTATCAGTTTTTTGGCGAAGAGGAAGTTCGGCTCGAAGCGGCGGTTGTGGCGGATGAACAGGCGGCCGCAGCCGTTGTCGCCCTCGCTCAGGCTCTTGAGCTCGAGCGCCTGCTCATAGGTCATGCACATCGGCTTTTCGCCCAGAACATCCTTGCCGGCAAGCAGCGCCATTTTGACGTGCCTGTAGTGATCGCAGGAGCGGGTCGCGACGGACACCAGCTCGACGTCGGGATCGCGGATCAGATCCTCGATTTTATCGTAGGTGTGAACCTCGGGGAAGCGCTCCTTCATCTTCTCGAGGCGCTCGGGAATGATGTCGCACGCGGCGACGATCACGCACTTGTCCTCTTTGCCCTTGAGTTCCTCCAGATGCATGCCCCAGCCCGCGCGGCCAAGGCCGACCAGACCAATTCTGACAGGCTTTGCCATGGTTTTTATCCTCCTTCAGGATTCCGTTTGCCGCTTGTTAATTTATCGTTTATCCGCATTGTCCGTGAGGGCGGCCGTGCGGCCATACTGCCGCGGCGACGCGCCGTACTGCTCGCGGAAAACGCGGTAAAACGTCCTCTCGCTCTCAAAGCCGCTGCGCCGGCACACCTCGCTCAGCGGCATGGACGTGTCCCTGAGCAGGCTGCGCGCGCGGTCGGCTCTGAGCGTGTTGACGTATTCGTTCAGCCCGCAGCCCATGCGCTCGGAAAAGAGGCGCGAAATCGAATAGCGGTTGATGTACAGGCTGGACGAGAGCGTGTCCAGCGTGATCTTTTCATCGATATGCGCGCCGATGTAGCCCAGCACGCGCCTGAGATCGTCGGTCTCGACCGCCGTGCCGCGCTCCGTCAGCCTGACCGCGGACAGAAGCCGCCCCACCGCCACGCTCATGTAGGCCGTGGCCAGCATTTCGTCAATGTGCTCGTCGCGCGCCAGACACAGCAGCGCCAGCAGTATGTCCGAATGCGCCGCCTTGACGAACGGCTCGGCGCAGGCGGCGCGCTGCAGCCTATCCATATACGCGCCGGCATAGGAGGGATCGAATATCGCGAGCACGCAGCGGCCGGGCGTCACCTGCCTGTAGGAATGAACGCAGTTGGGCAGTATCAGCGCCGCATCGCCCGATTCGAGCGTGCGGCTCTTTCCGTCCACGCTCACCTCCTGCTCGCCTCTGATCTGTACGCACACTTCAACCTGATGATGAATATGCGGCGGAAAATCAAACGTATCCCGCAGGCTGGCCGTAAACGGCCTGTTCAGATTTTCATAGAAATACGTCGGCACATCTCCGCCTCCCTTCTTTCGCCCCGGCGTCCTGTTAAGGGCTTGCCGCCCCCAAATCGCGCGTCCTCCGGTCGGAAAGGGGACACAGTCCCCTCTCCCCTTTTAATCATATCACTAAATAGCCCGCATGTCAAAACAAATCAACATTTGGCAGAAAAGCAATCTTCTCCGGCGGCCGTTTTGCGCTATAATAGACTTGATAAACAGGCTCTTATGGAGGAATCGCTATGGCCGATACGAAAAACGTCCTCATCATTCAGGGCGGCTGGCAGGGTCATGAGCCCGCGCCGGTCGCTCAGCGCTTCGCCCGCATGCTCGAAAGAAACGGCTATGCCGTCACCGTTTCGGACACGCAGGAGCCGCTCGCCGACGCGGAGGCGCTCAGGGCGCTCGATCTGATCGTCATGAGCTGGACGATGGGCGAAATCGATCACAAATATGTGGAGAACATCTCCCGCGCGGTGGCGGCGGGCACGGGACTGGCCGGCTGTCACGGCGGGCTGTGCGACGCGTTCCGTCAGGACACCGACTGGCAGTTCATGATCGGCGGGCAGTGGGTGGCGCATCCCGGCAACGACGGCACGCGCTACACGGTCAATGTGCGGCGCGGCTCCAGCCCGATCGTCGAGGGGATCGAGGATTTCGAGGTGTGCAGCGAGCAGTATTATCTGCACGTCGATCCGGCGATCGAGGTGCTGGCCACGACGCGCTTTCCTGTCGCCGCCGGCCCTCACTGCGCCAACAAGCCGGTCGATATGCCGGTCGTCTGGACGAAATACTGGGGCTGCGGCCGCGTGTTCTACAATTCGCTCGGCCACCACGACGACGTTTTCGACAAATCGCCCGAAGCGGCCGTGCTGATGGAGCGCGGGCTCGTCTGGGCGGCTGAGGGCAGGCAGTACGCCGCCCAGCATCACCTCACGCCGGAAAAATACGGGCTGTAACCAGTTGCACTCACGCCGCCATTGACCATCGTATAAAGCAAACCCACGATTTTTCGACCAATCGAAAGATCGTGGGTTTTCAAATATTCATCGCATGGCAAGCGTCCCGATTTCCCCGAGCCGCCGCGGTTCGCCATGCGCCTTTACTTTTCCCCCTGCGTGAGCAGCGCCTGAATGTCGCGCGCGTCGACGGCGCGCACGCTCACGCCCTGCCGCACGGCCAGCGCCGCCGCGCAGCCCGCCGCCTCGCCCATGGCCACGCACATCGGCATGACGCGATAGTTCGAGTGCGCCATGTGCGTGCCGGAAATGCAGCGCCCGGCCAGCAGCAGATTGTCGATCCCCTGCGGAATCAGGCAGCGATACGGTATCTCGTACTGATTGTCCTTCGGGAAGTGCTTCTGCGCGCCGGTTCTGTCCAGACTCGCGCCGGTGAGGTTGTGTACGTCGAAGTTGAAGCGCGCCTCGCGCACCACCCAGTCGTCAAAGCGCGCGCAGGAGAGCACATCCTCGCTTGTGAGCGTGTATTCGCCTTTGAAATGCCGCGTCTCGCGCACGCCAAGCAGCGACGCCGAGCCGATCTGATAGCAGTTTTCGTAGCCGGGCGCGTATTCGCGCAGGAAGCTCACGATGGCCTCCATCTGGCTGCGGCAGATCATCTCGCCGCGCGTCAGATCGTCGGCGCTGGTGCCGTCTATGCCTATGGCGTTGGTCATGTTGAGCGTCACAACGCCGGGCAGCGTCGTGCGGTAGAGCAGCACGTGTCCCGCCGGGAAGGGCAGCTTTTCCTTCGCCAGCGCCTGCAGTTCGCCCTTCTCGGTCTCCACAGTCGTCTCGAAGCTGCCGGGGAACACGGCGCGGTCGGTGTCCACGCCCGCCACCTTGAACATGATCGTCACCGGCTGCATCAGGTGATCCTCCTCGCGCCCCAGCCAGAAGGGCACGCCCGCGCGCGCCGCCACGTCGCCGTCGCCGGTCGCGTCGATCACGATCTTCGCCATGACCGCCTCGCGGCCCGATTTGCTCTCCAGAATCACGCCCCGGATTGCGCCTTCCTCCACGATCGCGCCGCTGACGAACGTGTAGAGCCGCAGCTTCACGCCGGCCTCATTCAGCATATCCAGCTCGATCTGCTTGAGCTGCTCCGGATCGATTGTCACGCGGGGCGCCTTTTCGTCGGGAAAGCGCCGCTTTTCCATCATGCGCCCGAGCAGCTCCTCATAGAATTCGCTCTTCACCGAGCCGGTAAAGTGGCTCATCATGCCCGATGTGGCGATGCCGCCCACCGCGCCCAGCGCCTCGATCAGCATCACGCGCGCCCCCTGACGCGCCGCGCACACCGCCGCCGAAAAGCCCGCCGGGCCCGAGCCGGCCACCAGCACGTCCACCGCATCGATCACAGGAATCCTGCGGGCGGGTTCCTCGTAAAACGTCATCTCAATCATCCTCTCCGAAATGCATTGCCATGGCCTAATCATACCATGCCGCTCATGCGCATTCCTTTGAAATTTTGCTCTCTTTTCACTGTTTTCTTGCGATTTTGCGCATTTTTTGATATACTGATGGGCATACTGCACAGGCCGCCCCATTTTGCCGCCATGTGCGATGCGGGGTTCTCCATGAGCCGCACGTTTTTGTGCTCGCCCCGCGTTCATCCGAAGGAGGGAATCGCCATGCCGGAAATCGAAAGGGATTCTCAGCTGATCGACGAGCTGCTCTCGGACATATTCGCCTATATGGACGTCCTTCGCCGCGAGCATCATCTGGACGTCACCGTTCACTGGCTCGATCATGTGCTGCACACCTGCGCCGACCGGCTGCTGGCCTGCAACATCCACAAAAACCCCTTCTGCGTCTATCTGAAAACCGAAACGGCGCTGTGGGAGCACTGCATCAAGCGGCAGGACAAAGTGCTCGCCAGAGCGCAGGCGGGCGAATACTGCGGCATGTGCTGGGCGGGCATGACCGAGTGGATCTATCCCGTGCGCGGCGACAGCGGCAGGGCGGTCGGCTTCATATGCGTGAGCGGCTACGGCGCAGAGCGCGCGCAGGCCATGGCGCGCATTGACGCGGTGTCGCGGCGCTTTCACTTAAATCGCGGCGAGCTTGTCAATCTCTTCGACGAGCGGCTCAATCACACGCTGCCGACCAGAGCCGAGCTGTCGCCGCTCATAAAGCCGCTTGCCCATATGTTCACGCTGCTCATTCACAAAACCGCGCGCCTTGAGGAAGCCGACGGCGAATCGACCGGCTCGGCGCTGCTGTTCGCCCGCGTGACCCACCATCTGGCGCGCTATTACGCCGCGCCGGTGACGCTGAATGCGCTCGCCGCGCAGTTCAACTGCAGCGTGTCCTATCTGAGCCGGCTGTTCCACCGCTACGCGCATCAGAATTTCCGTCAGTATGTCAACGCGCTGCGCATTCGTCTGGCGCAGACCTTCCTTGCGACCACGCAGATGAGCATACAGGAGATCACCAACGCCGTCGGCTTTTCGGACAGCAACTATTTTTCTACAGTCTTTCGGCGCGCTGTCGGCTGCTCGCCGCGGCAGTATCGCGCTCAGCATACGCAGGACGCGCCGCGCGCCTGACGGAAGAGTTTCAACGGATAATCCGATTTTTCGCGGCTTGGGAAAGCGATCACGGGCTTTAGGCTGAGCGGCTTTTCGCAGCGCTGCGCTCAAATTCTCGGCTGCAGCCGCCGCGATTCCCAAAGCGCGTTTGGAATCCCGAGGACTGAAGCCCTTGCGGCGCTGAAGCGTCAAAGGCCGATCAACGCGCTTTCTGATTGCCCGCCGGCGATTCATCAAAGAATACGCCAAAGCCCGCGCCAGCCGACATGGCCGTGCGGGCTTTCGTTATGCCTCGCCGTGCTCCCTGTGGAACGCCCTGAGCGCGCGATACAGGCAGCGCCCCTCTTCGACGAGCGCGGCCGCGGTGACGCGGTTGTCGGCCGTGCCGTAATAGGGGCTCTCCACAGTCACAGCCAGATGCGTGCGCGGCTCGAACGCATAAAACGCGCCGCAGGACGATCTCAGGCCGCTCTCCAGATTCCACTGCGTGTTGATGTGAATGTCTCGCCTGCCTTCATAGCGCAGCGCCTTCGGGTCAGCGGCCGTCTCCCGCTCGAAAAGCGCGCTGAATCTGTCCTGCATCGCCTGCTTTTCGCGGTTTTTGCGCACGATGTGTATGTAATCGGTCGAATCCTCGGGGTTGCCGGGATTGCCTCTATGCCAGGGAGAGTGGAGATCGAGCGCATAGTATATGTTCTGCTCCGCCAGCGCCTTGATCGCGCGCACCTCGGGATAGATCGGCGCGTCGATGTAATCGCGGTTGTGGTCGTGCGGCGCGCGGTTCTTGCCCTGATCGCCGCAAATCACGCCGTCATAATCGGCGAACGGCACGGCAATCACCGAAAAGCCCGCCAGCGGCTCGGCGGAAAATTCCCGCAAAAAGCCCTCCATGACGTAATTGCCGGTCGATTCGCAGGCGTGATGGCGCGCCGTGAGCAGTATATGCCTGGCGCCCGCCTCCAGCGTGACATACGGCACGGAATGGCCGCCGCGCGAAACGGTCAGCGTCCCGATGGGCAGCTTCATCTCAGCCGCAGCGCGCTCAAACCGCGCGGGCGCATAGTGCAGGTCATGGCAGAAATAAACCTCATCCTCATCGGCCGCAAAGGCATGGCTGAAGCGCTTTCCGTCCTCAGAGGCCGCGCCGCCCCACGTCCAGTTCTCGCCGTCCCGGCTCACAGCCGCGCCCCACGGCCCGACCCACGCCTTGTCGCCAAAGTCGAATGTCAGCGTCCGTCCCGCCGCGCCGCGCACGCGGAACGCCCAGTAGAACCAGTCGCCCTGCGTGTCGCGCAGCTCATTTTCCACGCGCACCGTATCGCCGTCAACGCCCAGCACGCGGATATTGCCGCCAATGTAATCTCTGTCAATCGTCATGCGCTTCACTCATCCTCTCGCAATGCTCGCCGCCACGCGGTTCAAAAAAAGCTCCAGAACTTTCATCCTTTTCAGCGGAAAAAAATACAAAAAGCAAACTCTCCGCCGCCTGATCGTGCAATCATGTTCCTCAAAGCCGCCACAGCTCGGGCGCGCTCGTTGAAACGGCCAGCGCGCCGGCGCGTATGGCCTCCTCGACCTCGCATCGCTCGGTGATCATGCCGCCCGCGATGACCGGCAGGCGCAGCTCCGCCTTCAGCCGGGCGATCGCCTTGGGCACAAGGCCGGGCATGACCTCTATGAAATCGGGCGGATTGGCCGAGAGATGCCGCATTCCGCCGGTCAGCGAGCCGGAATCGACCAGAAAAATGCGCTGTATGGTCATCAGTCCCAGCTCGACCGCGCGCCGAAGCGGCTGAGAGCGCGTGGAGATAAAGCCGTCGGGCTTCACAAAGCGCGCGCACCATTCGACCGCCGCCGCGTCCTTGCCCAGCCCCTCGCACAGATCGAGATGCACGAACACACCCTTGCCCGCGCCGTGCAGCGCGCGCGTCATTTCCTCCAGCGTCAGTATCGAACCGCCCAGCAGAAAGGCCGCCGCCGCGGGGCTGTCCGCCGCCCGACGCACATCCTGCGCGCCGCGCACCGCCGCAATCACCGGCCGCCGCTCGAGCGCCCGAATAAATTCACTCTTAATCATGCTTCCTCCGCACAGCGCTTTTAACGCTGCATTTGCCTTTTATTATACAGCAAGCCAACGCGCGTTGCAAGCCGCCCCGCTGTGCGCCCCGAAAAACTTCATCGCCAAAATCCGGAGAAGCGCGCATACAGAGCGCGCATTTCATACCCCGTCATAGATGTTGAAAGATCAGTGAAAAAATGCAGCGTTCGACGCAGCGGCGAATACGGATTTCAGCGAGCGCACCACACCCCGGCGTCATTCAAGGCATTCCCGGCAGGCAATGGCTCAGCTTGTCAAAAAAATGTCTTGACAAGCTGGTGAACGGGTTGTAAGCGCTCTGC
>CAKUAV010000024.1 GCA_934636425.1 uncultured Clostridia bacterium | reverse complement strand
CCTATGCGCAGCCCGACGGAACCAAGTATGTGGTCTGCAATGGCGACGAGGGCGATCCCGGCGCGTTCATGGATCGCTCCATACTCGAGGGCAACCCGCTGGCCGTCATCGAAGGCATGGTCATCGCCGGTTACGCCATCGGCGCGCAGAACGGCTATTTCTACGTCCGCGCCGAGTATCCCATCGCGGTCAATCGCCTGAAAATCGCCATCCGTCAGGCTGAGGAAATCGGCCTTCTGGGCGACAACATTCTGGGCACGGATTTCTCCTTCCGCGCGCACATCCGCCTGGGCGCGGGCGCGTTCGTCTGCGGCGAGGAAACCGCTCTGCTCAACTCCATTCAGGGTCAGCGCGGTATGCCGCGTCCCCGTCCGCCGTTCCCGGCCGTCAAGGGTCTGTGGGATTGCCCGACCATCGTCAACAACGTCGAGACGCTGGCCTGCGTGCCCTACATCATGCGCAAGGGCAAGGACGAGTTCGCCCGCTACGGCACCGAGCGGTCCAAGGGCACCAAGGTGTTCGCGCTGGGCGGCAAGATCAACAACGTCGGCCTGGTTGAAGTGCCCATGGGCACCACGCTGCGCGAGCTGATCTACGACATCGGCGGCGGCATCCCCGGCGGCAAGGAATTCAAGGCCATTCAGACCGGCGGCCCCTCCGGCGGCTGCCTGACCGCGAAGGATCTGGACACGCCCATCGACTTTGACAACCTGGTGGCCAAGGGCTCGATGATGGGCTCCGGCGGCGCCATCGTCATGGACGAGGACAACTGCATGGTCGACGTCGCGAAGTTCTATATGGAATTCATCTGCGACGAGTCCTGCGGCAAGTGTTCTCCCTGCCGCATCGGCACAAAGCGCATGCTCGAGTACCTGACCAAGATCACCACCGGCAAGGCCGACATGGAGGATCTTAAGCAGCTCGAGGAGCTGGCCGCCACGATCAAGGCCGGCTCGCTGTGCGCGCTGGGTCAGACCGCGGCCAACCCGGTTCTGTCCACGCTCGCCTCCTTCCGCGATGAATACAAGGCGCACATTATCGACAAGAACTGCCCGGCGCACGTCTGCAAGAAGCTGATGAAGTACGAGATCGATCCCGACAAGTGCAAGCGCTGCTCGCTGTGCGCGCGTCAGTGCCCGGTCGGCGCGATTACCGGCAAGGTTCGCGAGGTTCCGTTCGTCATCGATCAGGAGAAGTGCATAAAGTGCGGAGCCTGCATTTCCTCCTGTAAGTTCGGCGCCATCGAGAAGAAGTGAGGGGAGAATAGACATGGCGAAAGTTAATATAAAAATCGAAGGGATTCCCTATGAGGTTGAGGCGGGAATGACCATTCTCGAAGCGGCCAGAGCGTGCGGCTATGAAATTCCCTCCCTCTGCGCGTTCAATCACGGCGAGTGCAACCGCGGTTCCTGCCGCGTCTGCCTGGTTGAGGCCACCGGCGCGCGCGGCCTGGTCGCGTCCTGCGTCTATCCTGTAAACGAAGGCATGGAGATCACCATATCGTCTCCCAAGGCCACCGCTGCCCGCCGCGCTTCCGTGGAGCTGCTTTTGAGCAACCACTCCATGAAGTGCCAGCAGTGTGAAAAGAACGAAAAGTGCGAGCTGCTCCATGTCGCCCGTCTGACCGGCGCGCGCGAGGATATGTTCGAGGGCAGCCAGACCCCCGTGACCTACGACGATCTGTCGCCCTCCATCGTGCGCGACACGTCGAAGTGCGTGCTGTGCGGCCGCTGCGTCGCCCGCTGCCAGAACGCCCACGGCAACGGCATACTGGGCTTTGAAAACCGCGGCTTCAGGACGATCGTCGCCCCGGCCGAAAACCGTTCCTTCGTCGATTCTCCCTGCATCATGTGCGGCCAGTGTGTCAGCGTCTGCCCGACCGGCGCTCTGATGGAGAAGAGCGAGATCGCCAGGGTGGACGATGCGTTCCGCGCCGGCAAGTATGTCGTCGTGCAGACCGCGCCCGCCGTCCGCGCCGCTCTGGGCGAGGAATTCGGCATGAAGATCGGCACGCCCGTGACCGGCAAAATGGTCGCCGCGCTGCGCCGTCTGGGCTTCAAGAAGGTGTTCGACACCGATTACGGCGCCGACCTCACCATCATGGAAGAGGCCACCGAGCTGCTGGGACGCATCAAGAACGGCGGCGAGCTGCCGATGATCACCTCCTGCTCGCCCGGCTGGATCAACTACGCCGAATACTACTATGGAGACTGCCTGGGCCATCTCTCCAGCTGCAAGTCCCCGCACGAGATGCAGGGCGCGATCCTCAAGCACTTCTATGCCGAGAAGATCGGCGTGGATCCCGAGGATATGTTCGTCGTCTCGATTATGCCCTGCACCGCCAAGAAGTTCGAAAAAGAGCGCGAGCAGCTGGTCACCCGCGGCCTGAAGGACGTGGACGCCGTGCTGACCACCCGCGAGCTGGGTCGTCTGATCAAGAGAAGCGGCATTCAGTTCACGCGTCTGCCTGACGAAGATTTCGACCGCGACATCATGGGCGATTACACCGGCGCGGGCGTCATATTCGGCGTGACCGGCGGCGTTATGGAAGCCGCTCTGCGCACCGCAGCCTTTGTGCTGACCGGCAAGGAGCACGAGGGCGTGAAGTTCGAGGAAGTGCGCGGCTTTGAAGGCGTCAAGGAAGCCAGCTTTGATCTGAACGGCATGAAGCTCAATGTCGCCGTGGCGCACGGCATGAAGAACGCCAAGGTGCTGCTGGACGACATCCGCGCCGGCAAGAGCAAGTATCACTTCATCGAGATCATGGGCTGCCCCGGCGGCTGCATCAATGGCGGCGGCCAGCCCTATGTCCGTGAGTGCTTCCTGCCCGACGAGGACGCGGACATCATGGACACCTATAAGGAGAAGAGAGCTCAGGCGCTCTACAGCGAGGACGAGCGGCAGACGCTGCGCCAGTCTCACAACAACCCCCAGGTCAAGGCGCTCTATACCGAATTCCTGGGCGAGCCGAACTCTCATCTGGCGCACGAGCTGCTGCATACCAGCTACGCCGCGCGCGTTCCCTTCGGCAAATAATCAATCAGGCGAGAAAGCGGCAGTCTTTGGGCTGCCGCTTTCAGCTTGTCAAAAGGGTTTAGCAAGCTGATGGACGGGAAGGCAAGCGCGCGGCCGGCAGTATCGCCTTTAGCAAAACAGCCCCCTTGGGGTTTCAGGCTGTTGAAAAACCATCGGAGAGTTCGAGAAAGTTGAAATCCTCTTGAGCTTTCAATTGTGCCCAGCAGCGCGTACGATGGGGCAGACCGATTTTTTCGCGGCGGAAAATCCAATTTCCCGAGCCAAACTGAAGAAAATGACATCTGGCTGGGAGCTTGCCTCTCCGTTCACCGGGCTGACAAGATCTTTTTGACAAGCAGAGCAACTCTTTTGGTTTTCTTCCTGCCAACCTCCCCAGTTTATGCCCCGATCGTTCGGCTTTCCGGGCGAAAAACTGCAAGGAAACGACTTTGCTCTGGAAAATGGTTTTTGACGTAAAGCCGCCCCCCCACACCGCACGCCGCCGGGCACGATTGAAGGTTCGAGAAGGCTTCGATCCTCTCGCTCTCACAGAGGTTTTTCGGCAGTCTTTTGACTGTCGCTTTTCGTGTGCGGCGCAAAGAGAGCGGATTATAGGCCTTTCATGTCTGCGTTTTGCAGCCGCATTGCAGCAAAAAAGGCGGGGCAATCGTTCGCAAGGCGCAACAACGGCGTCTGACCAAGGAATTATCACGTCTTTTTCTAAAAAATAATGCGCGGCATGAAATAAAAGTGGAAATTTTGCGCCGGATGTGATAAACTATTATATATGTTTTTGAATCGTGGAGGTGTGTGGTTATGACCAATCGCATTGAGAAACTGCTGGCGCTTATGAAGCGCTCGGCTACGACTCATGTGCTGATTCAGAAACCCAAGAATATGCGCTATCTGACCGGCTATACCGGCGAGGGATGTCTGCTCGTGAGCGAGGCCGATACGGTGATACTGACCGACTTCCGCTATGTCGAGCAGGCCGGACGGCAGGCTCCGGAAGCCCGCGTGGTTCGCTATGACGCGAATCGGCCGATGCTCGCCGAGCTGAAGGCGCTTTTGCAGGCGCAGGGCGCTGAAAAGCTGGCCGTCGAAGAGGACGACATGACGGTCGCGAGCTATCGAAGGATGAAGGAAGCGCTCGACGGCGTCGAGCTGACCGCCGCTCATGGCGAGACCGAGGAGCTGCGTCTGGTCAAGGACGAGGGCGAAATCGAGATGATTGCCAAGGCGTGCGCCATTTCGTGCGCGGCGTTCGACAAAATGCTGGGCGTGATGAAGGCCGGCATGACCGAAAAGGAAATTCAGCTCGAGCTGGACTACACAATGCTCAGGCTGGGCGGCGACGGTCTGGCCTTTGACACCATCGCGTGCGCGGGCGTGAACGGCTCCCTGCCGCACGCCATACCGGGCGATCACGTCGTGCAGGAAGGCGAGCTGCTGACGCTCGACTTCGGCGCGACCTACGGCGGCTACTGCGCGGACATGACCCGCACAGTGGCGTTCGGCAAAATCAGCGATGCGCTGCGCGATATTTACGACGCTGTGCTGAAGGCTCAGCTCATGTCGCTGGACATGGTGGGGCCGGGCGTTGTGTGCCGCGACGTGGATCGCTGCGCGCGCGACTATCTGGACAGCAGGTATCCCGGCGCGTTCGGCCACAGTCTGGGGCATGGCGTCGGTCTCAACATTCACGAGCAGCCGGGTCTCAACACGCGCGATGAGCGCAGGCTGGTGCCGGGCCACATTGTGACCATTGAACCGGGGCTGTATCTGCCGGGCGTGGGCGGCTGCCGCATCGAGGACACAGTGGCCATTCAGGAAAACGGCTATCGCAACCTCGTGAACGCCCCCAAGGAACTGATTACACTCTAAAACGTGGACTGACGTGGGAGCGTCCTGCGTTTTCCATATATTTTCCCGAGCGACATATTAAGGAGGAACTTACCAATGGTAACTGCTGGCGATTTCAAGAAGGGTCTGACTGTGGAATGGGACGGCGGCGTTTGGACGGTCGTCGACTTCCAGCACGTTAAGCCGGGCAAGGGCGCTGCCTTCGTTCGCACCAAGATCAAGAACATCATGACCGGCGCCGTGATCGAGCGCTCCTTCAACCCCACCGATAAGATGCCCAAGGCCATCATCGAGACCAAGGAGCTGGAGTACCTCTACAACGACGGCGAGCTGTACTACTTCATGGATCCCGAGACCTACGAGCAGATGCCCCTGACCGAGGACAAGGTCGAGGACGCCATCCGCTTCATGAAGGAGAACACCGTGGCCACCGTCCGCTTCTTCAAGGGCGAAGCGTTCTCCGTCGAGGCGCCCAACTTTGTCGAGCTGGCCGTCACCGAGACCGAGCCCGGCTTCAAGGGCGACACCGCTTCCAACACCACCAAGCCCGCCACCGTCGAGACCGGCTACACCCTGCAGGTGCCGCTGTTCGTCAACACCGGCGACGTGCTGCGCATTGATACCCGCACCGGCGAGTATATGTCCCGCTCCTGATTGCGCTTTTTTGTGATTTCAGCTTGACGAGATGAGGAGGAATCGATATGGCAAGTCATCTGACCGATAAGGTTTCCTATATTCGCGGCCTCATGGAGGGCATGAAGTTCGATACGGAATCGGACCAGGGCAAGCTCTTGGACAAGATTGTCGAGCTGCTGGACGATATGGCTGAGGAGATCGGCCGCGTTTCCGATTCTCAGGAAGAGCTGAGCGAATACGTCGACAGCATCGACGAAACGCTGTGCGAGATGGAAGAAGATCTCTTTGGCGACGACGAAGACGACGAATCGGACGATGAGGACGACGAGTCCCTGGACGATGAGGACGACTTCGAGTGCGAGGGCGACTGCAGCGCCTGCGAGGGCTGCGGCGAGGACGATGACGAGGATTACGACGAGGACAACATATTCGTCGAGTGCATCTGCCCGAACTGCAAGGCGACCTTCTATGTGAAGGAAGACGAGCTGGGCGACGATGTGTTCCACATCTGCCCGCGCTGCGAGGCGCGCGTCCATGTCGTGCCGGACTATGAGGACGACGAGGAGATCCCCGTCGCGCATCTGGCCGACGAGACGCCCGACGAGGACAAATAATCCCGCAATCAGCAAAGAGCGGACGGCAGACGATGTCGTCCGCTCTTTATGTTGCGCGGCAATTTTGAGAGCGTCTCAAGAAGCCGCAGAGCAGTGACTTCATGCCATATTCCATCTAAACGATGGGCGCAGAACACAAAATGTACTATAGTACATATGAGCGATGGAAGCGGCCAAAGATCGGCGAAGAAGAAAAATCAGCGATTGACGCAGCTGCGAAGACAGGGACAACACGCGCTCTGTAACACAGCGGCGGCATTCAAGGCATGGCGGGCAATGGCTGATATCTATGCTTTAGACGGGGAGCGGTTTCGGCGTTCTTTTCGCCGCTCTCAGATCTGAAAACTCTGATCTGGCTTCGATGCACCTTCACCTTCGCTCATTGGGAGGCGCATTGATGGGCGTCCGGCGCGCCGAATTTTGCAGGCCTTCCTTTTTGAAGCGCGCTCTTGCATTTGGCCGCGGGCGTTGGTATAATAGAGGAAGCGTCAATGCGCCTTATGGCGGGGAGGGAGGAGCGGCTGTGATCTATATCGAGAACGATGCGCGTGATCCCGCCTTCAATCAGGCGCTTGAGGAATATGTCTTTGAACGCGTCGCGCCGGATGAGACGCTGCTCATGCTCTGGCGCAACGCGCCCGCTGTGGTGTGCGGCTGCTATCAGAACGCGTTCGCCGAGGTGGATATGCTGCGCGCGGCCGAGCGGGGCGTGAAGGTGATTCGGCGCATCAGCGGCGGCGGCACGGTCTATCACGACCCGGGCAACGTCAATTACAGCGTCATTGCGCCCGCGGACGATCGCGTGGACTATGCGCGCTTCATTGCGCCGGTCGTCGAGGCGCTGAACGATCTGGGCATACCGGCGGCCATGAATCGCACCTGCGACATCGCCGTGAACGGCCTGAAGGTGTCCGGCAGCGCGCAGAAAACCGCAAAGGGGCGCGTGCTGCACCATGGCACGCTGCTCTATGACACCGATCTTCGCGCGCTCCATGCGCTGGCCGACGGTCGGCGCGGCAAGTTCACGTCGAAGGGGATTCAGTCCACGCCGTGGCCGGTCACCAATATGCGCGCCTGCCTGACGGATGCGCCCGATACCGCTGAATTTATGGCGCGTTTGCGCGAGCGGCTGGCGGGAAATGCGGAGACGCTGCGCCTTGATGAGAGCGCGCTGGAGGATGTGCGCGCTCTGGCGGCCGAAAAATACGAGACGTGGGATTGGACGTTCGCGCGCTCGCCCGCGTTTTCGTGCGAGACGGAGTTTTCGATGGACGGCGCGCGCGTGGGGCTTTCTTATGCGGCGCGGCGCGGCGTGATTGAGACGATCGCCTTTGATACGGCGCGGCCCGCGCTGGACGAAGCGGCGCGGCGGCTGACGGGAAAAAGGCTGACGATTGAGGATATTCGCGCGTCTCTTGAGGGATTAGACGGGCTTGAGACGCTGTACAGGGCCTTATTATAAGTAAAAAACAGGAGGATACCGCGATGAAGGTGGAACTGAAGATGCCGCGCCTGCGCCCGGAGATGAAGAAGGGCGTGCTGTGCGCATGGCTCAAGGACGAGGGCGATGCGTTCGAGCCGGGCGAGGCGATTTACGAAATCGAGACCGACAAGGTGGTCAATCAGGTCGAGGCCGAGCGCGCGGGCCGCATCACAAAGCTGCTGGCCGAAGAGGGCGACGAACTGGAGCCGGGCGCTGTGCTGGCAGAAATCGAGGAATGAAAAGTGGAAAAGAAACCGCAGTGGCTGAAGGCGCCCTATAACCGCGCGGCGGTCGAAGAGGTGGCCGCGCTGATGAAGGATCTCAAGCTCAACACCGTGTGCAATGAGGCCAACTGTCCCAATCTGGGCGAGTGCTTCCGCAAGCATACGGCGACGTTCATAATACTGGGCGCGAACTGCACGCGCAACTGCCGCTTCTGCAACATTCACTGCGGCGCGCCCGAGCCGGTCGACCCGGACGAGCCGCGGCATCTGGCCGAGGCGGCGAAAAAGCTGGGCCTTAAGCACGTCGTTGTGACCAGCGTGACGCGCGACGATCTGAGCGACGGCGGCGCGGCGCAGTTCGCGGCGGTCATACGGGCGCTGCATGACGTCTGTCCCGGCGCGACGGTCGAGGTGCTGATTCCCGATCTCAAGATGAATACCGAGGCGCTCGACACGGTGCTGGACGCGCGTCCCGACGTGCTCAATCACAACGTCGAGACGGTGAAGGAGCTTTATGCGGCGGTGCGCCCGCAGGCGATCTACACGCGCTCGCTGGACGTGCTGGCCTATTGCAAGCAGCGCAATCCCGACATACTGGTCAAGACCGGCTTCATGGTCGGACTGGGCGAGACGGACGAGCAGATCGACACGCTGATGGACGACATACTGGCCACAGGCTGCGACATACTGACCATCGGCCAGTATCTGCGCCCCAGCCCGGAGCACGCGCCGCTCATGCGCTATGTCACGCCGGAGAAATTCGACGCGTACAAGAAAAAGGCGCTCGGGAAGGGCTTCAAGTACTGCGCCAGCACGCCGCTCGTGCGCTCGTCCTATCGCGCGGCGGAGGCCATCAGCGCGGCGCGGGGCGAACGGGCATGATCTACGTCGAAACCGGCTCGACCGACGTTTACTACAACTTCGGCGTGGAATATTACCTCGCATCGGAGAAGAAGCTCGACGACACGGTGTTCATGCTCTGGCGCACCACGCCGACGCTCATGGTGGGCAAGTATCAGAACACGCTCGAGGAGATCAACCGCGCCTATGCCGAGGAGCACGGCATTCACCTCGTGCGCCGCATGAGCGGCGGCGGCACGATCTATACCGACATGGGCGGCTGGCAGTTCACGTTCATAGAGCAGGGCGACAGCGGGAACATTCAGTTCGAGCAGTATACGCGCCCGGTGCTGGAAGCGCTCAGGGCGCTGGGCGTACCGGCGGCGTTCAACGGCCGCAACGACCTGCTGATCGACGGGCGCAAGTTTTCGGGCAACGCGCAGTACAAGCTGGGCGGCAGCACGGTGCATCACGGCTCGCTGCTGTTTGACACCGACATCGCGCAGATGGTCGCCTCCACGACGGTGGACGAATACAAGATCGTATCGAAGAGCATAAAGTCGGTGCGCGAGCGCGTGACCAACATATCGGAGCATCTCAGTGCGCCCATGGACGCGGAGGCGTTCAAGCGGCACATGGTGAAATACATCATGGGTGGCAGCGAGGCCGTTTATGAGCTGACGGACGCGGACAAGGCCGCCGCGCGCGCCATCGCGGACGAGAAATTCGCGTCGTGGCAGAGCAAATATGGCATGAATCCGCGCTTCAGCCTGACGAAAACGGGGCGCTTTGCCGGCGGCAGGATCACGTTCTGTCTGGACGTGAAGAAGGGTGCGATCACGGGCGCGGCGGTGAGCGGCGACTTCTTCGCAGAGGCGCGCGCCGAAACGCTCGCGGACGCGCTGGTCGGCTGCGCGTTCGAATACGACGCGATACTGAACCGACTGAAAGAATGCGGCTATGACGGCGCAATACACGCCATCAGCGCCGCGGATATGGCCAGGACGATCACGCAATAGGAGGCAGCGACATGAAATACGGCATCTATTACGCGTACTGGGAGAGGGAATGGGCGGCCGATTACATACCCTATATCGAAAAGGCGGCCAAGTTGGGCTTTGATTTCCTCGAGATCGCCTGCACGCCGATCAACGGCTGGAGCGCGCAGCAGCTGAAGGACGTGCGTCAGGCGGCGAAGGACAACGGCATTTTCCTGACGGCGGGTCACGGCCCCTCGGCGGAGCAGAACCTCGCCAGCGCCGATCCGGCGATCGTGAAAAATGCGAAGGGCTTCTTTACCGAGCTTCTTCAGCGGCTGGAAAAGCTGGATATTCACACGATCGGCGGCGGCATTTACAGCTACTGGCCGGTGGATTACGGAAGGCCCATCGACAAGGCAGGCGACTGGGCGCGCTCGGTCAAAAATGTGCGCGAGATCGGCCGCGTGGCCGGCGACTGCGGCGTGGACTATTGCCTTGAGGTGCTCAATCGCTTTGAAGGCTATCTGCTCAACACGGCGGCGGAGGGCGCGGCGTTCGTGCGCGAGGTGGACGTGCCGGCGGTTCGGCTGATGCTGGACACATTCCACATGAACATCGAGGAGGACTCCATGGGCGGCGCGATCCGCAGCGCGAAGGGGCTGATGGGGCACTTCCATACCGGCGAATGCAACCGCCGCGTGCCCGGGCAGGGACGCATGCCCTGGCGCGAGATCGGCGAGGCGCTGCGCGACATCGGCTATGACGGCACGGTGTGCATGGAGCCGTTCGTGCGCATGGGCGGCAGGGTCGGCAGCGACATCAAGATCTGGCGCGACCTGAGCGAGGGCGCGGATGTCGAGACGCTCGACCGCGACGCGGCCAAATCGGTGGCGTTCGAGCGGTATATGTTTGAAGAGGGCAAATGAGCATGAATTACAAAGGCGCGGTGTTTTTTGACTATGACGGCACGCTGACCGACGTGGCGGCGGGCATTCCTGTAACGACGCAGGCCACGCGGCAGGCGATGCGGCGGCTGCGGGCGAACGGCTATCTGGCGATGCTCTGCACGGGGCGCGCCGTGAGCTACGCAAGCGAATCCGGTGCGGAGTTCGACGGCATGGTCACATCGAACGGCACCTATGTCACGGTAAACGGCGAGGAGATCCTCAACTGCCCTGTGGAAGCGGAGACGATGCGCCGCTTCACCGCGCGGCTGGACGCAATGAACATCGCCTATGGCATAGACAATCCGGTCAGGTGCCTTACGCCCGATATTCAGGCGCCCGATTTCCTCAAATGGCTGGAGACCTACTCCATTCCGGCGAAAGCGTTTCGGCAGATCGAGCCGAATGAAACGCCGGTGGGCTACAAGTTCAGCGTGCTCTATCACAACGACGAAGAGATCAGGGCGCTGCGCGAGGAATTCGGCGATCAGCTCGTGTTCGCCTGCCAGCGCACGTCGAACTGCGCCGACGTGACCGTGCGCGGCTTTGACAAGTCGGTCGGCGTGAAGGCGGTCATAGAATACTTCCATCTGCCGATCGAGCGCACCTATGCCTTTGGCGACGGCGAAAACGACCTGTCCATGTTCAGCGCGGTCGGCCACGGCATCGCGATGGGCGATCACGCGGCGGTGCTGGAAGCATACGCGGCATTCATAACGCGGCGCGTGTGCGACGAGGGCATAGAATACGGCCTGAAGCACTTCGCTCTGATCTGACGGACATATGTAAAACCGCTCCTTCCGATGGATGGAAATGCAAGGGAATTATATACGATGGCGCGCGGATTGTCAATACGGCGCGGCGCGTTTCTGTCGGCTGTTCAGGCGGGAAACGGGCGGGCTGCTCAGCCGGTTCAAACAGCAAAACTGCCGCCGGCCCACCCGAAGCGATGCGTTTCGGATGGGCCGGCGGCGCTGTGTGCGGGCGCTTATTCAAACGGATGGATGATGCTGTCGAACATATCGCTGTTCTTTTCGAGCGCGCTGCGGCTGCCGGATGTGGAGCGCACGCCGCGATCGATCAGCGCCTGATAGACCTCGGCATAGCGCGCCATGTCCTCCGTTGAGACGGCCTTGAGAGCGCGCACCCATTCGACGACGCGCGCGGGATCGCGTCCGGCGAGATGATCGAGCACGGCGGTGACCGCGCCGCTGATCTCGCCTTCCGGGAGCGCATTGGCGGCGCAGGCGGAGAGTATGTAGCCGTTCAGCGTGTCCTGATCGACGCTGAGATTCCTCACAACCTCGGGCAGGCGCTCATATATATCGTAGGTCTTTTGCAGATTCGGGTCGGCATAGGTGACGATGTACATGCCCGTTTCGTCGGCCTCGTGCATGACGCCGTATGCGCCGTAGCGATCGCGCAGCATGGGATAGAGATACATATCGGACACCAGCGCGGCCACCGCGTCGAGATCGCCGGTATAGCCATTCTCAAGCCCCAGCTCGGCAATGGGCGCGTAGATCAGATTGTAGTTCATGTCGGAATCGATCGCAATGCCCTCGCGCGCGGGGATTTTCGGGAAGTCATAGGACGCGAGCTGAGAGGCGCCCTTTTCGCCGTTCAGGCGGCTCAGGCAGGCGTCCGCGGCCGTGCGGTTGGCAGTCATGCCCTCGCCGGAGCCGATATAGACGCTGATCGCGCCCTCGCGCACGGCCAGCTTTTCCTGCACGGCGCTCAGCTTGTCCAGCACAGACTTCGACTTGATGCCGTAGGAGAGCGACGCGCCGGTCAGATCCAGAAATGCGGCGTAATTCACGCCGTAGAGATAATCCTGATAGGCGTAGGACGGAGAGAACGCGCCGGCCGCGCGGTAGACCTGATACAGAAAGCTCTGAAAGTCTATGTAGGAATAGAGCGCGCTGTATGTGTTGGAGAGCTGATAGAGCACGTCCTCGGCGCTCTCGAAGCGTGTGCCGGTCAGTATCTCGTAGAACAGATCGTAGGATGCGGCGACGTCCTCCTCGGCGCAGACCCAGCTGGCGCACAGATAGGGGGTATAGCCTGCGGGCGAATCGTTTTCGATCGCAATCGGCGCGATCGTGAGGTTGTAGAGGTAGCGGCTGGTGAGCATGGACAGCTCGTCCGCATCGTGCGCGTCCGTCTCCAGAAAGGCCATGAGATCCAGACACAGCTCGCAGCACATCAGCTCGTCCTGCGTCAGATGCGACACATCGATGAGCAGCATGACCTGTCCCACGCCGTCCGTGTCGACGGGCACGTCTATGTGACGAACGCCCTGCGCGTCGGTCTCGTCGGTCATGTCGTAGAGCCGCACGTCCTCTCCGAGCGATTCGACCGTGACGGCCTGAAGCTGCGCGATGTACTGCGCGGAGTCGTCGGTCTGCTCGAAGCGCTCGAGCTCCTGCGTCTGCTGAACCAGCGCGGCGATCTCATCGCCGCTCATGCCGGCTTTGATGTCGGCCAGCTTTTCAGCCTGACGCTTTTGCTGCTGCTCCTTGAGGCCGGGGCGCGGCGCGGTGGTCACGAGCGCCCGGCGTTCGCCGCGCAGGTATTTTTCAGCCAGACGCTGATAGACGCCTTCGCGGCTGGACTGCTCTATGGCGTCTATGGCGCCGAGCACATCGGCATAGGCGTTCACATCGCCGCTGAGCGACCAGTAGTGGGAGAGCGTTGTAGCCAGATTCACGCCGACGTTCGCGTTTTCGGCGATCAGCGCCGTCTCGATGCGCGTGGCGGCGGCCAGCGCGCTCAGCACTTCCGCGTCGAAGCCGTTCTTCATGAAATCCTCGAGCGCGTTATCGACGGCGGCCTTGAAATACGGCGCGTCGTAATCGGAAACGCCGGAGAGCGTGAACAGCATGGCCGGCTCGGGGCCTGAAAGATCGAGCGTGCAGTCGAATATCGCCGCCGGGAAATCCTTGCGGACGCGGCGCGCGATGGGCGAATCGTACTCGGCAAAGAGCATGGCCAGCGTGTCCAGCTGCGCCTGATCGGCGGCGTCCATGTTTTCGCAGACGATGCCGTAGCTGCAGACGCAGCCGCCGTCCACATAGGCGTACGCATCGGCGGCGAAGGGGAGCGTCTTTTCGATCGTGCCCGCCTCGATGGGCTGATAGTCGTCCCCGGTCGGCCGGACGAAGGCCTTCTTGTCATATTCGCTGAAATAGCCGTCCAGCAGCGCCAGGAACGCTTCGGGATGCTCGACGTCTCCGTAGATTACGGCCAGCGAATTGGAGGGATGATAGTATTTTTCGTGATAGTCGATCAGATCCTGATGCGTCATCTGCGGAATGGCGGAGGGGCGGCCGCCGTAGCAGTTGCCGGCGTAGCTGCCGGGGAAGAGCGTCTTGAGTATGTTGCCTGCGGCGGCCTCCATGATGGTGTATGCGCCGCTCATCTCGGAATACACCGTGCCCGCGATGGTCAGCTCGCCCTCGGGGTCGTCCAGCACATAGCGCCAGGCCTCCTCGAGGAATATGTCGGGGTTGTCGGCCAGCATGGGATGAAGGCAGCTGTCGGTGTAGAAGTCGGCGTATCTGAGCAGCTGCGCCTCGGAGAGCGAGGCGACGGGATAGGTTGTGACGGTGTCCTGCGTCATGGCGTTCATGAACGTGTTGTAGGTCTGAAAGCTCAGATTGAAAAACAGCGATTTGGAGGGATACTTCGCAGAGCCGTCCAGCGTGGCGTGCTCGAAGATGTGGCTCACGCCCATGTCCGATTCGGCGGGCGTGACGAAGCTCAGGTTGAACAGGCGATTGGGATCGTCGTTTTTGAGTATGACCGCCATTGCGCCGGTTTTCTGGTGCTCCAGCGTGACGGTGGACGCGCCGATCAGCGGCAGCGCGCCGGTTTCGATCACCTCAAAGCCGCCGACCACGTCGCCGATCTGAAGGGGCGCGTTCGATTCGGCCGGCGCGGGGCAGGCGATCAGGAGCGCGAGGAGGAGAAAAATCGCGAACAGATGCAGGGACTTCTTCATGAGATCACGCTCTTTTCATTTGAATTTCGTGTTATGTCCATCATAACAGACCGCCGCGAAAAGCACAATAGCCCAATGGAAAAATGATGAAATAAAAACGACGGAGCATCCCTTGAGGGTCTCCGCCGTCAGAAATGTCAGGCGCGGTATTCGTCCGCCAACTCATGCGCGAGGCGCTGAATCAGCGCAAAATCGACGCCCTCCGAGGGCACGTCCAGCGCGCGGAAGGCGTTGCCGCGCACATCGCATCCGGTCAGCAGATCAAACCACAGCGCGGCGAGGGCATAGCGGCCATGGCCGTAATGCGCGTGGAATGTGTCGCGATGCACCGGCGCGAAGCCGTTTTTGATCAGGCGCTGCATCATCTCGCCGCTGGGAATGACGCCGAAAGCGTGAATGTCGCGCGCGGCCTGCTCATAGGAGGCCTTTACATCCCTGTACATATCCGCCTGATCGCGGTAGCCCAGCTCCTGCGTGAGGCGCTCGCTGCCCTGCTCGTAGGCCCATGTCTGGTGCATATACACGCGCGCCTTGGGCGCATAGGAGCGCACGAACGCGGCGAATTCGTTCAGATAGGGCTGATAGGTGTCGTAGCGCGGGGCGCAGTGGCTCACCTGCTGGAGCGTGATTACGTCCCAGTCGTCGTTGGCGAGCGCCTTGTGAAGCGACATTGTGACGCCCGTGTTCATGCTGTCAAAGTGGAAGGCGTAGGCCTCCTCGCCGCTCTTCATCATGCGGTAGTGCTTTGAGAGCGGGCAGCCGCCGATGCTCAGGTTGAACAGGCGCATGGGGACGTTCGCGGCCTGCGCGATGGGGTAGAGGTAGCGGGTCGCGTCGTCGGAAAAGCTGTTGCCGATGGCCAGTATGCGGATCATGAAGTATCAACTCCCGTTCGTTCATTGCTGATCTCATTATATCACGCCACTCTGCGCGGCGCAATTTACTTTTGCGCGGAAATATGCTATAATAAGTGAAATCAATTCGGCAGGGGAGGGATGCGCGTGGCCTATCGCATGGCGATCTGCGACGATATTTCAGAGGCGCTCGATACGGCGGAGAACATGGCGCGCGACTGGGCGAATCTGCGCGGCTTTGAACTGGAAATCGACCGCTTTTCCTCCGCGCCGGATTTCTTCGCGGATTATGAAAACGGGCGCTACGACATACTGCTGCTCGATATCGAAATGGGCGCGGTGAACGGCGTGGAGCTGGCCAGGCGCGTGCGCAGGGGCGATCATGACGCGCAGATCATCTTCCTGACCGGCTATACCGACTATATCGCCGACGGCTACGACGTGGAGGCGCTCAACTATCTGTTAAAGCCCGTCGACCGCGCCAGGCTCTTTGGCGTGCTGGACAGGGCGGCCGATCGGCTCAGGCGGCAGGAAACCGTCATCACACTGCCCGAGCAGGACGCGCTTGTGCGACTGCCCGTCCATCGCATCGTCTGGGCGGAGGCCGAGCGCAATTACGTCGTCATACACGCGGATACGGTTCACACCGTGCGCATGACGCTGGGCGAGCTGGAAAAATCGCTGGACGAATACTTCTTCCGCACCGGGCGCTCGTTCATCGTCAATCTGAAGCACGTTCAGCGCGTCACACGCACAGACGTCGTTATGGACACGGGCGATATGCTGCCCCTGCCGCGCGGCATGTACGATCCGCTCAACCGCGCCATCATCAAATATCTCTAGGAGGGAGAGGCCATGTCGCTCATCAACCGGCTCATCGACAGGCGCATTGCCGCCTATCAGAGCGATCTCATCCGCACGCATTACGCCGAGGTGGAGAGCATGTACAATCAGGTGCGCGGCTGGCGGCACGACTGGCGCAACCACATCCAGATGATGAAGAGCTATGCCGCCGCGGGCGATCTGGAGGGAATAAGGCGCTATCTGGACGCGCTGGAGGGCGATCTCAAGACAATAGAGCCGGCCGTGCGCACCGGCAATCCCATGACCGACGCGATACTCAACAGCAAGATCTCGCTGGCTCACGCGCGCGATATTCCCGTGACCATAGACGCGCATATTCCGGTCACGCTGACCACGCCGGAAATCGATCTGTGCGTCATCATCGGCAATCTCTTCGACAACGCCATAGAGGCCAGCCTGCCGCTGCCGCCCGAGAAGCGCATGATACGCGTCTATATGGACATGAAGCGCAACAACCAGCTCTATATCTCCTTCACCAATCTGACCGCGACCGGCAAGCAGAACAAGGAAGGCGGCCTGTTCCGCACGGGTAAAGGCGAGGGGCACGGCTTTGGCCTCAAGCGCATAGACGGCGTGGTCGAGCGCCACGGCGGCTATCTGAGCCGCAACAGCGAGGACGGCGCATTCACCACAGAGGTGCTGCTGCCGCAATAGGCGTTTTGACAAAGCGAGCGCCGCTCCGATCGATGAAAAATGTGATCGGAGCGGCGCTTTTGTCTGTGCGGCTATACGGCTGCTTCAGGGGCAAGGCCGACTTTTTGCGCCTCGGCCTGCGCGTCGGCGGTCTCGGCGTAATACTGTGCCTGCGCGTTCCACAGCTGCGCGTACAGGCCGCTTTCGTCGGCCAGCAGATGATCGTGCGTGTCCTTCTGCACCACATCGCCCTGGTGGAACACGGCGATTTCGTCGCAGAAGCGGCAGGAGGAGAGGCGGTGGCTGATGTATATGGCGGTCTTGTCGCCGACGATCTCGTCGAATTTCGAGTAGATTTCGTATTCGGCGACGGGGTCGAGCGCGGCGGTCGGCTCGTCGAGTATGATGAAGGGCGCGTCCTTGTAGAGCGCGCGGGCGATGGCGATCTTCTGCGCCTCGCCGCCGGACACATCCACGCCATCCTTGCAGGGGATGCGGTAGAGCGGCGTGTCCAGCCCGCGATCAAATGACTTGAGCCGCTCTCCGAAGCCCGCTTCGTTCAGGCACTTTTTGACGCGCTCCGCGTCGTAGTCCACGCCCGCGGCCACATTCTGCCCCAGCGGCAGGCCGAACAGCCTGTAATCCTGAAACACCACGGAGAACACCGACATATACTCGCGGTAGTTGTATTTGCGGATGTCGATGCCGTTTAGGAGAATCACGCCCTCGGTCGGGTCGTACAGGCGGCAGAGCAGCTTTATGAATGTCGTCTTGCCGCTGCCGTTTCTTCCCACGACGGCCAGCCGCTCGCCCACCTGAAAGCGCATATTGACGTGCCGCAGCGCCCATGCGTCGCTGCCGGGATATTTGAACGAAACGTCGCGGAACTCGACGTCGTATTTGCGGTCGCTGCGCTTTTCGACGGTCAGACTGCCCTGATACATGGCGTTGGGAATATCGAGGAAGGCGAACGTATCGCGCAGGAAGAAGGCGTTGTTGCGGCAGGAGCCCAGCGCCTTGACCGCATCGGAAAGGCCGGCGGAGAACGCCGTGATCGATGCGACATACTGCGTCACCGCGCCCACGCCGAACGCGCCGCCCAGCGCCTTTAAGCACACGAAGAGATACACCAGACCGGTCGGCAGCTGAGAAGCCGCGCCGGAGAGCGTCTCAAACAGGGCATAGCGCCCCTTCTTTGCAAGATTGAACATGACGCCGTGCGTTGAAAAGGCCGTATCCTCGCGATAGGCGCCGCCGCAATAGACGTCCTGCCGGTAGATGCGCGCGTCCGAGGCGCGCTTCGGCTCCGTGCCAAAGTGGAAGCAGAAGCCGAAGATTCTGTTGCTGAAGGTGCCTACCTTTGAAAAGCTCGCCCAGATCGATTGCGCCGCGCTCGAGAGCATGGGCGCGATGAACGCGGAGGAGAGTATGACGGCCACAGCGCCCGCGAGGAACAGCGGATGATTGACCCAGCTAAGCGCGCTTCCCTCGGGCACGGGCAGCGTGAACAGCGAGAAGCACAGCGCCGCCGCGCCGAGCAGCTGGAACAGGCCGGAGGCCAGCGCTTCCACATCGTAGACGGTGTGCATCAGTCCCCACATGCCCCAGTTGGCGTTCTGGTTGATCTGAGAATCGAGATTCTGCGCACGGCTTCCGTCCGCGTCGCCGAAATCCATGCTCAGCCGCTTGTCGACGAAGAGCCTGTAGTACCGTGTATAGAGCGCGCTTTCGCTGATGCGCATATTGTACCAGCGCTTTGTAAAGGCCGTCAGTACGGCGAGAACCGCTTCCGTACACAGCGTGATCAGCACCCAGCGCATGAGGATAGCCGCGTCGCGCCTGCCGGCCAGCTCGTCCAAGAGCCGCGCGGCGAAATACACCGTGGCGTAGGGGGCGACCGCCTGCAAAGCCTTGTAGCAGAGCATGCTGGCAAACAGGCCGGGGACGAGCTTCCTCCAGAGCTTTATGGCGCGCAGATTGCTGGAAAACGCCTCGCGCAGCGGCACATACCGTTCGTCATGCTTCTTCATGGCGGATATTCTCCTTTCCGTAATAGCGGCTCTGAATTTCGTACAGGCGGGCGTACTGTCCGCCCGCGGCCATGAGCTGATCGTGCGTGCCCTCCTCGGCGAGTGCGCCGCCGTCTATGAGCAGTATGCGGTCGCAGAAGCGCGTCGAGGCCAGCCTGTGCGAGATATACACAGCGCTGCGCCCCTGCGTCAGCTCGTTATAGCGGCTGTACATATCGCTTTCGGCCAGCGGATCGAGCGCGGCGGTCGGCTCGTCGAGCAGTATGATCGGCGCGTTTTTGTACAGCGCGCGCGAGAGCATCAGCCTTTGAAGCTCGCCGCCGGACAGCTCGGGCGCGTCCTCGTAGACCTCGCGGCCCAGCAGCGTGTCATAGCTCTGGGGCAGCGATTCGATCTTCTCGGTCAGTCCGGCCAGCGCGACGCAGCGCTTCACGCGCTCCATGTCGATCGCATCGACTCTCTGCGCGACGTTTGCGGCGACGCTGGCGGCCAGCATGGAGAAGTCCTGAAACACCGCGCCGAAGAGCCGGTAGTAATCGCGGCGGTTATAGGCGCGTATGTCCTTGCCGTTGAGCAGCACGCGCCCCTCGGTCGGGTCGACAAAGCCGCACATCAGGCGTATGAGCGTGGTCTTGCCCGCGCCGTTCAGGCCGACGACGGCCAGCTTTTCGCCGAGATGCAGCGTGAGGGAGATGTGGGTGAGCGTGTCCTTTTCGGCGCCGGGATAGCGGAAGGACACGTCCTCCAGCCGCAATTCGTACCGGCCGTCCGGATCGGGCGTGAGCGCTTCGCCGCCCTCGAATGTGAACGGCTCGGGGAATTCGATCGCCTCGCGCACTGTGGAGACGTCCTGACACTGCTTATAGAGCGTCGAGGCCGACTGGAGTATGGTCATGATCCATGTGGAGAAGCCGCCCGCCGCCGAAAACAGCAGCAGAAACTCGCTCGCGGTGAGCGGTGCGCGCAGCGTCGCGGCGATCAGATAGGCGTAGATCACGCCGCCGCGCAGGAAAGCGAGCAGCGCGTTTAACAGCGCGAAGATCAGCTCGCGCTTCTGAGCGCGCCCTTCGAAGGCGGCGATGGCGTTCGCGGCGCTGTCATACACGCTGCCCAGCCAGCCCGCCATGCCGAAGAGCCGCACGTCCTTGGCAAACTCGCGTCTGCTGGCTCTGTAATTGATGTAGCCGATGCAGTTCCACTGGCCGGTCTTTTCGTCGCGCATGGAGGCGCGATAGCGCGCGGCGTTCAGACTGAAGCAGAAGCTCGCGGCGGAGGTGACGATGGTCGCGGCGATGATCAGCGGGTTGACGCTCGAGAGCAGCAGCAGATAGATCACAAAGCCGATCGCGCTGCGCGTCAGGTCGAACAGCGTGTCCCAGATGGCCTCTGTCGCCTTGGAATTGGCGTTTGTGGCGTTCGACGCGCCGGCGCACAGCTTCTTGAACGCGTCGTCACCCAGATTCGGCCATGATGTGGTGAGCTGCTTGTGTGTGACCTGGCGGATCAGCTCGGTGCGCAGCTCAATGCGGCCGAAAAAGCCGAGGTTCCTGCAATACGCGCTGAGCGCTGCGGCCAGCATCAGCCCCAGCGTGAACAGAAGGATTGTGCGCGAGAGCACGGAAAGCGCCGCCGCAGACTGCACCTGATCGAGAATCACCGGCGCGGCGAAGAGCCGCAGCAGACTGTCGCCCACGGAGAGCGCGATCAGCGCGGCGAGCAGCCACAGCACAATGCGGCAGTGCATCCAGGCGTGCCGGAGCATGAAGAGCGTGCAGCTGACAGCGCCGTAGCGCGGCTTTGATTTCGTCGTCGTTTCGCTCATGAAGAAAACCGCCTTTCCCGCCGGAAAACCGGCGACATCGTTTCTCAGTTTCTGAGGTGATTATAGCGCGCGCGGCGGATTTTGTGTTGATTTCCGGGACGAATTGTCGTCTGGCAGGGACGAATTGCGCTTGAACGGGGTGTATGCGCGCATTTTTGCCGTTTACAGGGTTTGCGGTCGGGCGCGGTGTCCTTCCGCTCTCCCCGCGTCGATTGCCCAAGGAGCGCTTCGAGGCTGCGCCGTTCAATCGGAGCTTTTCGGCGTTTGTTAAGCGCGCGCAGGCCGCTTATAAAAAAACGCCCGCGCGCGGCGAGCGTTCTTTCAATAATATGCAAATATGCACTTATTCGGGCTGATAGGCCACCAGCGTCGCGTCCTGAACGCCCTCGATGGCGAGCAGGCGGTTGACCAAAGCGTCCTGCTTTTCGACGCGCAGCTCGATGGTCATCTCCGCGCCGTTGCGGGAGACGGTCTTGGACTTGACCTGGCTCACGCGCACGCCCTTGAGCGCGGCGTTGATCTGGCTCTCCAGACCGGGCACATAGTGCACGACCAGCAGATAGGAGTTGATCTGCTTGAACTTGAGGCGGTTCATGACGATGATCAGCGCGCCGATGCCCACGACGGTGAGCGCGGCGAAGAAGAACTGACCGGCGCCCAGCAGTATGCCCATGGTCAGCGCCCAGAACATATACGCGGTGTCCAGCGGATCCTTGACGGCGGTGCGGAAGCGCACGATCGACAGCGCGCCGACCATGCCCATGGACAGCTGAATGGACTCGCGGATACACATGACGACCGGCGTGGTGATGAGCGTCATCAGCACGAGCGTCAGGCCGAAGTTGTTGTTGTACATCACGCCGCGGTAGTTGGTGCGGTAGATCCAGTAGATGAACAGGCCGGTTGCGAAGGCCAGCGCGAGCGAAAAGACGATGGTCAGCCAGGAGCCGGTGGAGATGGTCTGGTTGGCAAAGAGTGCGGCCAGCGTGGATTTGGTGTAGGTCGTGCCTGTGGCGGTGAGCAAAGTGGGCATGGTGACAAATCCTCCTTTGTTTTGAAACAAATCAATCCTCGCTGATCGGCTCAAACGAGCGGCACAGCGTGTATTTCGATATGGCGCAGCAGGCGGCGGGCACTGTGGAGAGTATGCCCTTGATGTGCTCGGGCAGATAGCGGTTGTACTTGACCTCGAGTATCATCTGTCCCGGCTCGAGCGGCGATATGCCGTTGAGCTCGGGATTGAACAGATCGTGGCTGAACAGTCCGCTGTGCAGCCGCTTGTCGAACGTGATGCGCACGTTCTCGGCCGGATGCGTGTAGGCCTCGCGGTGATAGTCCACGATGACGGCGGGGCGCAGCAGCTTCAATCGCATTTCGCGGAACACATCACGCAATAGCGGGTTGTCCGTGCGGTCAAGGCCGGTCGGATTGCCGTCCATGAGCTGCTCGCAGAGCCGGCGCGTGATGCGCACGGAGGATTTCGAGATGAACTCGCCCTGCTTGTGCTTGCGCTCGAGGAAGATCTCGCGGTCGGAGCAGTTGTAGATGCGGATGCGGTATTTGTCGCGCTGCTCGATGCCGTCCATCTTGGTGTGGTAGGCTGTGTCGTATATATCGTCGAAATACAGCGAGCGGATGAAGTATTCGTTGTTGGCCCGGCCGTGCGTGTCGGCGTGCAGCACGCTGGAGAGCAGCGTGGATAGCTGAGCGTGGCCGGCGTCGCTTATGAAGTATTTCAGCTCGTGGCGTGGATCGGGCTGTCCCGCCGCGCCGGCGGCAAATCGGTTCTGCAAGTTCCTTCACCTCAATTCGCTTTTCCGGGCGTGGGCGACGTGGAGACCGTCCATGTGCCGTCGGCCTGGCGCTGATAGGACTGATCGGTCTTGAGGTTGTCGTAAGTCACGGTGTCCAGCACCTGACGCGACGCGTTGTAGAGATACACGCTCTCGCCCTCGGAGGCCAGGCGGAAATCGGCGTGCATTTCGCCGTCCAACGTCTTGTCGAGGCCGGAGGCGTACACCACGATGTATTCGCCGGGCTGTATCGTCACATCCGGGAAGCGCCAGCGCGAGGGCTTTGTTGCCTTGTCGCTCAGACCGTAGCCGGAGAGGTTGATCGCCTCGCTTCCGCGGTTGGTGATCTCGATCCAGTCGTACAGTCCGCCGTTCGGCGAGGGATAGCTGGCGTTCGAGGCCATGACCTCGGTGATGATGAGGTCGCTGTCCTGCGCCACCTGCGTCGTCGTGAGCAGCGCGTAGTTATAGGAAGTGTTCTCCATCAGCGGCGTGTATTCGCGCGTGGCCGACCACATTCCGTTTTCGCCCAGAGCGTAGACGCAGTCCTCGTCCAGCGCGGGAATGTTCATGGACTGAACGATCGTGCCGCTCTCGTCGAACAGAAGCAGCGTGTCGCCCGCCGAGCTGAGCTTGAAGGGCGCGTGCCATGTGCCGCCCTCGTCGTTTTTGAGCAGGCCGGAGGCAAACACGATGGCATATTCGCCGCTCTGCATGACGTGCTGCGGGAATTTGAAGCGTATGCTGCGCGAGGTCTTGTCGGTCAGCACCCAGCCGGTGATGTCCACGGGCGAGGAGGAGGCGTTGTACAGCTCGATCCAGTCCGGGCACGCGCCGGTCTCGTCGTAGCAGGCCGACTTGTTGGCGGTCATGACCTCGTTGATGCGCACGCCGCGGGAGGACGCGATTTCGGCAACGGCTTCCGTCGCGCGCGGCTTTTCGGCCATCGTCCAGCCGGAGGGCATCAGCACAAACTGAAGCAGTATGCCTGCGGCCAGCGCGGCGGCCAGCAGCGCGATCGGCTTGAGCAGCGACGGGCGGTAGAGCGTAATGCCGTTCCCGTGCGACGCGGGTCTGGGCTGAGCGGGGCGCGCGCCGTTTGGATGGGGCGCGGGGCGCTGAGAACCCGCGGGGGAAGCGGCGCGCTGTCCGTTCTGAGCGCCCGCGGGATAGGGCGCGCGCGGATGCGGCGGCTGCGCGGCGGGTCGAGACTGCGCGTAATGCGGCTGCGCTCCCTGACGGGGCGCGGACGGGCGCTGCGGCGCGTTCGTGTTATAGTAAGCCGGCCGGGTCGGCTGCGCGCCGGGCTGAGCCGGGCGACGCGCGCCGTCGGGACGCGGCTGTGGTCTGTTCTGCACGATCAATGCTCCTCCTTGAGGCGGAAAATGACGCGATCAATGTATCATATCTAATAATACACTCATTGCGCGGCAATTTCAACACCGCAGACGTAAAATACTCAAAGAAATGCGCATGAATGGGACAATATCATTCATCTAAGACGCGCGGGAATGGGCAGGGGTTCCGCGCGCTGAAAAAAATACAACAAATCGGAGCATATAATCATCAGAAAAAATTCCATGGCCGGCGCAAGACAGCCGGAATTTGCCGCGGGCATGAGGCGGCAGGCTGCGACTGCGCGCTCTCCGATGCGGTTATATGTTTCTTCATGCCTTGCGGCAGCAAAGCGCAGCGTATATTTTCGCTTCATCACGGAAATCCGGGGGAGCAGAAGTCTGGAGCGCCGCCGCATTTTATGGCACTGCCGCAAGAAGAGGCGCAGCAGGCAGGGAAGGCGCGATGCATTTCTTTTCGCCTGCGCGGCATTGCCTTCTCGCTCTCACCTTTCCGTGAAGGCCGCGTTCTCTTCGCCTTTCAGGGGAGTGCGGCGCTTGAAAGACGCAAAAAAAACGCCGTCCGATGGAGGGGCGGCGGGGCAGACTGTCAAAACCCTTCGGCGAGTTCGGAAGGGTCGAATCCTCTCAAATTTTCAAACGTACCCGGCAGCGCGTACGATGCGGGGACGACATTTTGCAGCAAAAAATCCCATTTCCAGAGCGAAAACTGGAGAGGGCGGGGAGCTTGCATCCCCGTTCACCGCTTGTCAAGAAAAGTCTTTTTGACAAGCAAACCCGCCGTCCGTTTGATGGGACGACGGGGATTCGTTATCTGTGTTTGGCGCTTTAAGCGATTAATACATGCCGCCCATGCCGCCCGCGGGAGCCTGGGGC
>CAKUAV010000023.1 GCA_934636425.1 uncultured Clostridia bacterium | reverse complement strand
TCGTAGCCGATGGGGAACAGCACGTTGTAGCCCTCCATGCGGCGCTTGCGGGCGATGATGTCCATGGCCGTGTTGGAGCGCGGATGGCCGACGTGCAGGCCCTGTCCGGAGGGATAGGGGAACTCGATCAGCGGATAGAATTTCGGCTTGGAATGATCGGCCTCGGCGTTCAGCGTGCCGGCCTCGTCCCAGTGCTTCTGCCATTTGGCTTCGATGGACGCGGGATTGTACTGAGGAATGTCCTTCATGGCGATTAACTCCTTCTTGCAAAAAAATAAGCGGCTTCCATTCTCATCAGAGACGGAAGGCGCTGCCTTTCGCGGTACCACTCTTGTTGACTGCTCATTTCCTGAATGTCAGGGACGGAAGCAGCCCGCTTGCCGCCCTGTAACGGGAGCGCCCGCCCTTTAGAGGGAAGCTCGGGAACGAGTTCGGCGGCCGCGCGCGCCGTTTCACACCGGCCAACGGCTCTCTTTCATGCTCCGCAAATCCGCCTACTGCTTTCCGTCAAAGCTCATATACAAGTGTTATTATAGCCTTTTGAAAGCGCGTTTGTCAATGATTTTCGCCTGCCGCGCCAAACTTTAATGATAAAAGCGGCGCGGCGGCGCATATATAGAGAATATTAAGTCTTTATATGTTCACTCGGCGCGCCTTGCGCCGCTTTCCCGGGCATGATACAATCAGAAGGAAATATGCCCGAAGGGAGTGTGCGCCATGACGCGTCCCATGCGCCGTTTTGTCAACATGAAGAAGGCGGTCATATACACCGTCGCAATCAACCTGCTGCAGATTGCCGGCTCGATCATCGTGGCGGTCATGTCGCTCATCACCGGCGGCCATGCCTTCATCGGCCTGCCCGAGCAGGTGCTGCTGTGCACAATGACGCTGCTGGTCTCCTGGGGCGCCGTGCTGGACATCCGCGAGGCCTTTTCGGCGCGCAGGATTGCCAGCGACGCGGATATGCTTCAGGACGCCTACGCGCAGCTGGAGAACCTCAACGGCACGCTGCGTGCCCAGCGGCACGATTTCATGAACCATCTGCAGGTGGTGTTCAGCCTGCTCGAACTGGAGGACTATAAGGAAGCGTCCGACTACATCGAGCGCGTGTACGGCGACATCCGCCGCGTCAGCCGCACGCTCAAGACGGCGCATCCGGCCATAAACGCGCTCCTGGCCGCCAAGGTGGGCGACTGCGAGGCGCGAGGCGTTCACGTCGATCTGCAGATTGAGTCGCCCTGGACCGATCTGCCGGTCGAGAGCTGGGAGATGTGCCGCGTGCTGGGCAATCTCATAGACAACGCCATGGACGCGATGAAGGACACGCCTGCGCCCCGTCTGCTCATACGGCTGAGCGAATCTGTGCAGAGCTATACGTTCGCCATCGCCAACAACGGCCCGATGATCCAGCCCTCCATCGCCGAGCGCATATTCCTGCGCGGCTTCTCCACAAAGGGCGAGGGACGCGGCATGGGGCTGTCCATCGTGCGCGGCATCATGGAGAGCGGCGGCGGACGCTTGACGCTCCGCTCCGACGCGCATGAAACGCGCTTTGAGGGCACGCTGCCCAAGCCCAGCGCCGCGCCTCAGGCTCTCTCTGAAGCCGAAAAGGCGCTGAAATGAGCGCGGCAAGAATGGTCTCACGCGTGTTTTAACGGCATTTTCGCAAAATGATTGCCTGAATGTGACGCTAAAACTTGACACTGTAACGATTCTGTCATATAATGGCAGAGTGATAGACTGTCTGAACTGTGAAGCGCGCCGCCAAAAGGCTGCTTTTCGGCGCGTATCCGAGCGACAAATTGAAAGAAGGTGTATTCTGTGAAGAACAGAAAAGCCGCGCGCATATTCTCCGTGCTGCTGTGTCTGGCGATGCTCCTGACTCTGCCCGTATCGGCCGAGAGCGTCGATGGGACGTATGCGGAGCTCAAATACGGCATGAGGGACAGCGACGAGGTGCGCGCCATGCAGACGCGCCTGCGCGAGCTGGGCTATATGTCGGCTTACCCGTCGGGCGGATATTTTGACGACACCGCCAAGGCCGTCGCCGATTTCCAGGCGGCCTCCGGCTTTAGAACCAACAAAAAGACCGCCTCCCCCGAAATGCTGGCGCTGCTCTTTTCCGACAAGGCGATCGCCAAGAACGGAACTGTGACGCCCGCCGATACGCCCGCGCCCACGGTCGATCCGACGACCAGACCCGCGCAGACCGACGCGCCGGCGTCCTCCTATTCAAAGCTGACATACGGCACGCGCAGCAGCAGCGCTGTGCGCGCCATGCAGGATCGCCTGCGCGAGCTGGGCTACATGTCCTGCGATTCGACCGGCGGATACTGGGGCGAGACGGCCAAGGCCGTCGCCGATTTCCAGGCGGCCGCCGGGCTGAAGGTGGACAAGAACACCGCCAGCGCCGAGATGCAGCAGCTGCTCTTCTCGGACAAGGCGCCGGCCAAGGGCGGCAATACGCCCGCGCCGACCGCGACGCCCACCCCTGCGCCCACGGAGCCCGATGCGCCCGTTGAGCCGACAACTGCGCCCTCGGCCTATACCGAGCTGCGTGCCAACACCTCCAGCGAGGCCATACGCGCCATGCAGGCTCGTCTCAAGGCGCTGGGCTATCTGATGGCCAATCCCAGCGGCGGCTATTATTCAGCGACGATTTCCGCCGTCGAGGCCTTCCAGAAGGCGGCGGGGCTGAAGGTTCAGGGCAAGGTGGCCACGGTTGAGATGCAGCGGCTGCTCTTCTCCTCGTCCGCGCCCAGCGCCTATGCCGGCGCGGCGCAGTATGCCGATCTGAAATACGGCATGGACGACAGCGATCAGGTGCGTCTGATGCAGCGCCGCCTGAACAATCTGGGCTATTTCAGCGGCACCGCCACCGGCAACTACTATTCCGCCACGCAGCGCGCCGTCGCAAAATTCATGACGGCGATCGGCATGAGCGGCGACGGCAAAACCGCGTCCGCCGCGATGCTGAAGATACTCTACACCGCGGGCGCGCCGGCCAACGGCGAGAAGTACAATCCCGATCCCACCGAAGCGCCGACCGCCACACCCGTTCCGGACGCG
The DNA here is from genome assembly GCA_934636425.1 of uncultured Clostridia bacterium. Taxonomy (GTDB): domain Bacteria; phylum Bacillota; class Clostridia; order Christensenellales; family Aristaeellaceae; genus Firm-10. Next base: position 23,034 of record CAKUAV010000023.1, on the reverse strand, counting down.
ACGACGCCCGCGCCCTCCGAAAGCCCCACGCCTTCGCCCACACCCGTGGTTTACGGCGAGCTGAAATACGGCGTGAGCGGCGATGAGGCCGTGCGCTGCATGCAGGATCGCCTGCGCGATCTGGGCTACATGAGCTGTGCGTCCACCGGCGGCTACTATACGCAGACGCGCCGGGCGGTCGAGGCGTTCCTCGAGGCGTGCTATATGAGCGGAGACGGCCGCACGGCCTGCGTCGAGATGCAGCAGCTGCTCTTCTCCGACAGAGCGCCCAAATACGGCGACAAGCTGATCACAGCCTCTCCCTCGCCCGACGTGACGCCCGATCCCACCGCGTCGACCGCGCCGACGCTGCCGCCCGCCGACAGCTACACCGCGCTGACCTACGGCATGTCGAAAAACGACGCGGTCATGGCCGCGCAGACCCGCCTGAAGGAACTGGGCTTCATGAGCTGCGCGCCCACCGGCAACTACTATTCGCTGACTGTGGACGCGGCCAAGGCGTTCCAGAAGTACGCCTATCTGCCGGTCGACGGCAAGGTCATCAGCGTCGAAATGCAGCAGATACTCTTCTATACGGGCGATCTGGCCAAGCTGATCGAGGAGCGCAAAAACGCTCAGAGCGACTACAGCAAGGCGCGCACCGACATCACAATGAAGGTCGGCTCGACCGGCGAGCAGGTGGTCTACATGACCCGCCGCCTGAAGGAACTGGGCTATCTCACCGGCAGCGAGACCGACGTCTACAGCAGCTCTGTGGCCGAGGCTGTGCGCTGGTTCCAGAATTCGAACGCGCTGAGCGCGGACGGCATCGCCGGTTCTGCGACGCTCACGAAGCTCTATTCCGACAAGGCGCTCGACGCGAGCGGCAGCATGACCGGCAACGACGACAAGCCGGTCAAGGTGGACGGCACGCCCGTCAAGCCGTCGCTCAGCGCGGTCAAGAACGTGGATTTCTTCTCCAGCGAGGGAGACAAGTATTTCAACCGCAAGAAGGGCACGTTCCGAGACGGCGCGTACGCCATAGTGACCGACGTGGCCACGGGCATCAGCTATCGCGTCAAGCGCGTGGGCGGCTACAACCACACAGACGTTGAGCCGGCGACGGCGTTCGACACATGGCAGATGTACCGCATATACGGCGAGGAATGGGCGTGGACGCGCCACGCCGTGCTGGTGACGCTCTCCGACGGCACCACGCTGGCCGGTTCCGCCAACGGAATGCCCCACGGCGGAAGCCACATAGACGGCAACAACATGAACGGCCACACCTGCATCCACTTCCTCAACAGCCGCACGCACGGCTCGGACAAGGTGGACGCGGCGCATCAGTCGGCCATCAGAACGGCGGCGAATTGCAGCGTGAGCAGCGTTCAGTCGAAGGTCAACGCGCAGTGAGCGCAGTTTCCGCAATTTCATAGTAAAAACGGCGTCGCTCGATTCGGGCGGCGCCGTTTTTGCGGGCATTGCGATTCCGGCGATTTTGCGCTATAATAGCATCATCAGGCCTCGGCTTGAAATTCTTTCAAAGGGAGAAAACGTCGTATGAAGAAAACCAGTGCAATGGAGATTGTCCTGTAAACGAGGAGGCGTGCATTCACATACGCAAGCCTCCTGCATGACCAGTTGACAATTTTCAGGAGGGAAAAACGATGAATAGCAGCAGACCAGTTATCAGGCTTGAAACCCCAGACGATTACCGCGCGGTAGAAAACCTCACCCGCGAGGCATTTTGGAATCAGAATGTTCCCGGCTGCGACGAACACTATCTCGTGCATACGATGCGCAGCCACGCCGATTTTGTCCCGGAGCTGGCGTTTGTTCTGGAGATGAACGGCGAGATCATCGGCAACATCATGTACACGAAGGGCAGGCTCGTCGACGGAGAGGGGAATGAGAAAACGTGCCTGACATTCGGCCCGATCAGCGTGGCCCCGGCGCATCAGCGAAAGGGTCTGGGCAAAATGTTGATCGAGCATTCGTTCAGAGCGGCCGCGGAAATGGGCTATGAGGTTGTCGTCATTTTCGGCAATCCCGACAACTATGTCGCCAGAGGCTTTAAGAGCAGCCGGAAATACAATGTCTGCATTGAGGGAGATCGCTTTCCGGCGGCATTGCTGGTGAAGGAGCTCAAAGAGGGCGTTCTCGACGGCAGACGGTGGTATTTTCGCGAAAGCGCATTCGGCGAGGCCTGCGCCGACGAAGAGGCCGTGGCCGCCTTTGATGCGGCCTTTCCGCCCAAAGAGAAGCGCTGGCAGCCCAGTCAGGAGGAATTCTATATTCACAGCCATTCGAGCATAGACCGCTGATAAAAGCAGGCGCGCCGATATGCGGCGGCATTGCCGGTCGAGCGCTTTTTCGTAAACGCAAAACGCGCCCCGTCCTTTCATCGCGAAGGGACGGGGCGCTGTTTATGCCGTTTTTATGGGGATGCGGCGATTACGCGTCGATCCTGGGGGCGTTGGCCAGCAGATAGCGCTCGGCCTCGGGGCTCCACAGGCCGTTGTTGGCGGCGCACAGCTCGGCCAGCTTGGCGAAGAGCGGATCGGTCTTGCCCTTCTCGGCGAAATCGTCTATGGCGGTCAGCGGCAGATTGACGTGGGTGTAGATCAGCTTCTTGCCGCCGGGGATCTTGGGCAGGTTCTTGGTGGTCTCGACGACGGCGTTCAGGCCGCCGACATGGGTGATCATGCCGGAGGGAGTCAGGCGGCCGGCGGCGATCATGTCGAGCGCCTCGATCATGTCGTCGGTGTTGCCGCCGCTGGTGCCCACGACGTGCGTGGAGGCATAGTGGACGTTGTAGAAGTTGAACGTCGCCGACAGCGCGGGATTGGTGGGGCCGGCGAAGAAGTTCAGACAGCCGTCGCGGCCGAGTATGTGGTCGCCCTGCTCGATGACGGCGGGCACGGGCGCGAGCACGAACACGTCGTCATAGCCCTTGCCGTCGGTGAGCGCCATCAGGCGGCCGACCGGATCGTCGCCGGCGGTGTTGAGATAGACCAGGCGGATGCCGTTTTTGGCGGCCTCCTCGACGGTGTAGATCGAGGCGGCGCGGTCGAGGCGCGCCTGATCGATGTCGGTCACGACCAGCAGGCCGGGCTTGCGGTCGCAGTGTATGGCGTAGTCGATCATGCCCAGACCCATGGGGCCCGCGCCGGCCAGAATCGCCGTGTCGCCGCCCTCGCGGATGCCCATCTCGTGGACATAGGAGCCGTTGGTGGTGTGGTACTGGGCGTGGAACGCGCCGATGATGCAGCTCAGCGGCTCGGACAGCGAGGCGTAGAAGAAGGCGTCGCCCTTGTAGTCGAGCAGGCAGTTCATCTCCATGACCTCGGCGGGGATGATGGCGTAGGTGGCGTCGCCGCCGACATACTGATAGGAATAGCCGGGGGAGGCCAGGCTGCCCTTGTAGTTGATGGCCGGCTGGATGCCGAACTTTTCGCCCGCCTTGAACTTGTCCTTGTGCTTTGCGCCGACTTCGACGATCTCGCCGCAGAATTCATGGCCGATGATGACCGGCTTTTCGGCGATGTCGTCGGGCACGCGCTTGTGGTGGCTGCCCTGAATGGTGGCCTTGTAGCTGGACATGCAGATGCTGTCGGAGATGATCTTGACCAGAATTTCATCGTCCTTGATGGCCGGCAGTTCGAAGCTCTCCAGACGCAGGTCGTTTTCGCCATACAGGCGGACGGCGGTGGTTTTCATGGGACTCTCCTCCTTGATGCTCGTTGGGACAGAAAATTTTGAGATGCGCTCTAATCACTGTCCAGGATCATTTGATACAATTTATCACAGGGGGTTAGCCGGCAGATCTCCCGCACTGCGGAAGGCAGGCCGTGCGTGGCCACCCAACTGCGAACATAGCGCGTGCCCGCGTCGCCGCCGTCATAGTCGAACCCGGCGCGTATGGCGCGGGCAATGGCGCGGGGCTCTCCGCCCGCCGAAAGACACATCAGCGCCGGCCCGCACAGCCGATCGCTGGCGGACAGCTTGCGCCGCGTGTCCGCACCCAGGCGGGACAGATCGTCGTTGATATAGGGATTGTCGAGCAGCTCCAGTATGACGCCGCGCCAGGCCGCCATGGCCTCCGCGGAAAAGCCGCAGCCGCATTGAAGGCCGACGGACGCTTCCTCGAGCGCGCATTTGAGCGCATTGCGCAGTTCGGGATCCCTCACGGCCTCTATGACCGTCTTGTGCCCTCTCTTTACGCCCAGATAGCAGCACAGCGCGTGCGCCATATTGAGCGTGTAGAGCCGCCGGATCTCCTCGGCCTGAATGTCGTCCGAAAGGCGTACGCGCGGCAGATCGGGCGGATCGCCTCTGAACGCCTGCCGGCCGACCGCCGTCTCGGCATAGCCGTTGTTGAGCAGCGCCAGAGGATCATCGCGCAGCATGGCTTCCGTCGCGAAGGGCGATATGCACATGGACGAGGCCGCGCCGACGCCGACGTTGTTTTTATAGTAGATGAAGGCCTCGCCGGTCAGGCGCTGTTCCAGCAGCATGGAAAAGGCCGCGTTGGACAGCGCTATGTTGACGTTCATCATGAAATCCATGGGCGCGGGATTGACGAGCGCGCGGTGCGCGATGAGCGGCGCGATCATGTCGGCGACCTGCTCGAGCGCTTCCCGGGGCACGGCCACGTCCACCAGCAGGCCGTCCTCCTCGAACAGCGCTTTGAGCGCGTCGGTTTCGCCGGTGTGCAGCGCGGAAAAGCCGCCCTCGATCAGCGTGCGCGACACGCCGCTGGACTGCGCCTTGAATATGGTGTAGGCGCGCCTTTCGTTCAGCAGGCGAACCAGCCGCGCGTCGATGTCGACGAACACTGTGCGCCAGTGCGGTTCATGAAACAGATCGGCAGTAAATCCGCGGCCAATGCGTCCCGCGCCCCACACGACAAGCGTTCTCATAATCAATCGCAATCTCCGTTCAGGCTGTATGGCAGACAAATCGCCTTTTATATTGTATCTCATTTGACATAATGAATCAAGCCCTTTTCGAGAATTATGCGCAGAATAATCGGGCGCTTGGCCGGGCTGCGCGGCGCGGCATGTGTGACGGAAATGGGGACAAATGGTAAAAACTTAACACGAAATGTGTTTACTGATTATTTTGCGAAGAGTATAATGAGCATATGAATTAAAAATAAGAAAATACATGGAGGTGACAATGTTAGGACACCGCGAAGGCGGCGGGCTTTGACAGAAAGGGGAGCACAGATGAAGAGCAAGACGACGGCGATTATTCTTTCGGTACTCCTGGGCGGACTGGGCATCGACCGATTCTACCTCGGCTATACGGGCATGGGCGTTTTGAAGCTGCTCACGGGCGGCGTATTCGGCATAATGTGGCTGGTTGATCTGATTCGCATTTGTACGGGAACCCTGAAGCCTGCAGACGGTTCGGAATACGCGCAATAATGAATGCGCCCGCCGCCTTTGCTTTGTGCGGCAGCCGCTGTCCCATATCGGCCGCACACAGCGCTTTCTTCAGACACACTTTGAGTATAAAGCCGCATCGCGCCTCTGCGACGCGGCTTTTTGATCAAGACGAAAATAAAGGGGTCGAAAAACGTGCGAATAGAAAATGAGACAGCACTGTAATTTCTTGATTATTAACGCGAATGATACTGAAAGTTCTCTGACGCCGGCGTATGATAAGCGTGAAAAGGTTCCATGCGACGAGAGGAGGAATTGAGCGATGCCTGAATGTCCCTTTTGCAAGGAAATCTATTCCGGAACGCCCGACAAGTGTCCGCACTGCGGCGAGGATCTTACGGCGGTGAACGCCGAAAAGCCGCAGCCGGTTCGGGCGGTCAAGTCAAAGCTCGTTGCGGCGCTGCTGGCGTTTTTCATCGGAGAAACGGGCGCTCATCGCTTCTATCTGGGCTACAGGACGGAGGGCCTCATACAGGTCAGCGGGCTGGTCGCTCTGATCGTGGGCTACGGCTGCTGCGCGGCGGCCGCGCTGAACGACAGCGCGGGGACGTTCATTGTGTCGATCGTGTTCCTGCTCTATGGCGCGGGGATCGGCATATGGGCGTTTGTGGATTTCATACGCATCGTCGCGGGGTATCTCATGCCGGCGGACGGCACGATCTACACGGAGGACTGGTCGAGCTATGTGCGCTCCACGCAGGCGCAGCCCTCCAACCCGAACGACAGCGCCAGGGCGCTCGAGACGCTGGCGCGGCTCCGTCAGCAGGGCATACTGACCGAGGAGGAATTCGAGCAGAAGAAGGCCGAGCTGCTGAAAAGGCTGTGACTTTCAAAAAAATCAGAAAAAAACGCGATTTGTGTGTTTCAGCGCCGGATTTGCTGGTATAATATACTCAGAGCCGAGAGAAAGGCGATCAACAAACGCGATAAGCGATGAGGAGGATACAGATTATGAAGAAGTGGGTTTGCCCTGTTTGCGGTTATGTTTACGAAGGCGAGACGCCCCCCGAGCAGTGTCCCGTCTGCAAGGTGCCGGGCAGCAAGTTCATTCTGCAGGCCGAGGAAAAGACCTGGGCCGCCGAGCACGTCGTGGGCGTGTTCAAGGACATTCCGGACACCGTGCCCGCCGAGGACAAGAAGGCGATCTACGACGGCCTGAAGGCCAACTTCGAGGGCGAGTGCACCGAGGTCGGCATGTATCTGGCCATGGCGCGCGCCGCGCACCGCGAGGGCTATCCGGAGATCGGCCTGTACTGGGAGAAGGCCGCCTTTGAAGAGGCCGAGCACGCCGCCAAGTTTGCCGAGCTGCTGGGTGAGGTCGTCTCCGCGTCCACCAAGGAGAATCTGACCGTCCGCGTCGAGGCCGAGAACGGCGCGACCGCCGGCAAGACCGATCTGGCCAAGCTGTGCAAGAAGTACAATCTCGATGCGCTGCACGACACCATCCACGAGATGGCGCGCGACGAAGCCCGTCACGGCAAGGCCTTCGAGGGCCTGCTGAAGCGGTACTTCAAGTAATTCAGCACACTTAAGGGGGCAAGCGCTTGCCCCCTTATTTCCATTTGCGCAACTGTGGAGGGAGCGCTATGAGGCGCTTAAAGATTACGAGAAAGAAGAGCTTTTTCGGCGCGGTGATTCCGTATTTTCTCTTCGTTGGCTATCGGAAAGCGGAAACTGATCCGCTCAATCCACATGATGAATGGGATTTTCCTGCCACAAGCGATGTGAAGATTGCCAATGGGCAGACGCTTGAGATTTCCATTCGGGATGAAAAATGTTGCGTCTTCGTCGAGACCGACACTTCCACTGGGATCGTATGCAGCCCGAAATATTCAATTGACGAAGGAACAGCCGACATTGAGCTGGAATTGGTTACACAATATAGCTGGACTCGCGGCAGTCGGTATGTTCTGAAGCCTGTTTCAGCAAGACCATAGAAAATCTGCTGAAGCGGTACTTCGGAAAGCAAGCAATACATACCAAAGGGCTGGGTCACAAAACGATCCAGCCCTTGCGCATGAAAAAGGAAGGGAAAGCGAATGAGCGCTGCTGATTTTCAGGCGGTTCTGTCGGCCTGTGCCGACGCCGCGCGCGCCTACTTTGCGCACAATCGCGTCTATCGATATCGCATGAAGAAGATTTCCGAGATGTCCGATACGGAAGTCGTGCAGAAGTGCCATTGGTGGCAGGAAGAAAACGGCAAGGTGGAAGATTACTGGAATTTTCTGAGAAAAAATTTCCCTGATCTGGCATAGGCGCGGGTTTGCGGGAACTGTCCTGTAAAAGGGCGGTTCCCGCTTTTTCATGTGCTTTTGAGGGGAAAGTGTGAGCAAAAGTGTGAATCAAGTGGACGTTCACACTTCCATTCTCACACTTTCAGAGCAAAAAGTGTGATTATCCACCACGGCTCAAAGTGTGATTTTGAGTTGCCTTTATCTATTCGCGGGGCGGGCTTCTGTCAAGCGCAAAAATGTTAGAACACCTCGGGCAAAACCTCCAGCAGGGCATAAAAATCCCCGCCGCCCGAGGTGGGCGGCAGGAAAAAACGTTATTTTCCATTCATTATATTGGCAATGTCTGCCATATCCTTATTTAATTGTTCGGATTGCTGTTTGTTACGGCTTACGTTTTCGTTTATTTCTTCTGCCCGTTCTCTTCCTTCCCGAATCCACCGTTCCTCAGCACTTTCACAGGCGCATAATGTAAGCAGCAGGCAAACAATTAGAATAAACGCTCCTATTCTTTTCATGTGGCAAACCTCCATTCGATCTAAAGCGAGTTCTACTTTTGGCCAAAGGACTTAAAGTATAGATACAGGCGAAAAACCGTCAACGGCGCTAATAATACCAAGAACATCCCCGCCGCCCGAGGTGGGAGACGGGGTGAGACGGCTATTTGGCGCGCTAGTGTCAGTTGTTCAGCCAATCGTCTGCGTCGCTGTATTCGCAGTTGATTTTCTGCTCTTTTGCATATGTCTCTGCGGCCGAGTCTTCCGTCACGATGAGCGTAATATCGCTGCCCATATTGTAGTCCAGATTAAACACACTATAGCCGATTTCCGTTACGGATGCGGGAATCGTCATCTGCTTCAGTGCGGGGCAGCCGCGAAAGGCATAGGAATCGATCTCTGTCAGGCCGTCCGGCAGATTCACTTCGCTCAGCGCGCTGCAGTCGCTGAACATACTACTGGGGATGAGCGTAATGCCCGCTTCAACTGTGACGCTCTGCAGCTTGGAGCATGTGCTGAAAACGGAAGAATCCCATTCGATTTGAGCGCTCATCGTTATGGCCTTGAAGTTGTTTCCATTGAACGCACTGCTTAGAACCTTTTCGACGCTGGACGGCAGCGCGAGCTCCTGAAGGGCGCAGTGATTGAAGGCGCAGCGTCCGATTTCTGTCAGGCCTTCCGGGAAAGTGACCTTTTCGAGTGCTGTACAGCCGGAAAAGGCATAGTCCGGGATTGAAATGATTCCGGCGGGCAGCGCAATTTCGGAAAGGCTCGTGCAATCCTGGAAGGCCGATTCGCCGATGCTTTCCAGAGAATCCGGGAGCTTGATCTTGCGCAGCGATTCATTGCCAGCAAAGGCCGTGTCCATGATGGCCGTGGTGCCCTTGGGAACGGTGTAGCTCTTGTCCTTCTTTTGCCCAGGATACCACACCAGCGTGTGCGTTGTTTTGTCAAAGAGCACGCCGTCGACCATTTCGTAGACGGGGTTATGTTTGTCCACGGTCAGCTTTGACAGCGATTTCGGGAAGGCGTTCGCCTGGATTTCGGTTACGCTGGCGGGAATGGCGAGCGAGGTCAGATTCGTGCAGGACAGGAAAGCCTTCGTTTCGATTTTCGTCAACGTATCGGGAAGGATGACTTCGGAGAGAGCGTCGTTCTTGAAGGCGCTTTCGCCAATCGCCAGGATTCCGGATGGGACGGTATAGCTCTTATCCGTCAGTGTTTCCGGATAAAAATAGAGCGTTTTCTCACCCTTGTGGAAGATGACGCCGTCCATCAGGGTATAGATGCATTTCGGTGCGAATTGCAGATCGATCTTGGGGCTGTCTGCGAAGGCCAGCGGCTCGATTTCGGTCACGGATTCGGGGACTGCAACGACGTTAAGGAACATGCAGTCGGCAAAGGCCGAGCTGCCAATGAACGTGCAGCCCTCCGGAATATCCGCCTGTATAATTTGAGAGCCTTTGAAGGCGTTCTTCTCGATGCGGACCACCGTTTCGGGAATGCTTATATAATCAGCGGAATCAAAGGAGAAGGCTCTTTCGCCGATGACTGTTACGGGCTGGCCTTGATAGCTGTCGTCCATAAAGAGCCAGCAGAGGTTGTCGGAGTTGAAATAGTTGACGGAAAAGGAGCCGTCGTCATATTGATTTGCGGGCAGTATGGTCACGCCGCCGAAGGAGTTTTTCTCGGTTTTCAGATATATGCCCGTTCCGTCGGCCTTTGTCGCGGCAGAAGCCGAGCCGGCATAGAGCAGGCTGACCGCCAGTATGAGGGAGCAGAGCAGAGAAAAAAAGCGCTTCATGAAATAGTTTCCTCCTTGTCGCTATTTTCGTTCGTTTTGCTTTTGACGTCTGCCGTCGCGTTCTTTTCGGCATCGGCTTTCGCCGCCAGCTCCGCAATAACGGTCGTGTTCTCAATCAGCTCGCCGAAGCCGTAGGCAAAGAACGAACCGATCCACGAAGCCAGCGAACCCGCGAAGAGAACGAGAAAGCCCGTGCCGACCAGCGCAGTGTTGTAAGTCGCGCCGTTGACAATCAGTATCAGCCCGGCGACGACTGAAAGCCCAATGCCAAGCACGCAGATGGCGCGCGCCAGCGCCTTGATTTTGCTGCCAATATCCTTGAACATTTTATTTTCCTCCATTCTTTCGATTCAGCTTGTATGCTTCCAGGTAAGAAGATGCTGTTGTTTTCTGAACGGCATCTGGCTGCTGCGCTGCGTCATTGTCGGCAGTATAGCCAAACCAATATACAAGCCCAAGGGGAAGCGCATTACAAAGCAAGGAAATGATTCTGCTGGACACTATGCTGGACACAGGAATTTGGTATTGCCAATGTATTATCATTATAATCATGCCTATGATTTCGGAAAGAATCACAGCGGCTAAAGTTAGGTATGCCCACGTATGCCTGTTCACCACATTTTGCTTCAGCAAGAACACAATCAGCATTATTTGCGGCAAAATGTTCAGAATAGCTAATGTTCCACTTCCTTTAATCAATTCTGAAATTCCCCAAACAATCGCGGAGGCCGCAGCGCAGGCAATTGCGGGCTTTGCTTTACCGTTGAGGTTGAGAACAAAGCTGCCGACCACCAGCAAAAGAGCAATGAGCCAAAATACCGAATCAGCCACAATGTATAATGCTACGATTCTATGGCCGAATTCCTCTATAACCCTAGGTAAACGAAGCAGTATTGTGATGATAGCCGCGGCAAGCAGCTTCTTGTTGATCTGCAGTGTTTTGATGATAATCCCTCGCTTTCCCAAGCTGTGCTGTTCCTGCGTCCTCACACCGCCCGCACAATTTCCTCAAAAGTGTGCTTCACAATGGGCGGCGTTTCCTTCATGCGGATATACTTTGCGATGGTGGAGCCGCTTCGCCCCACCTCGCGGGCAACGGCCGCGAAATTGCCGTATTTCGCGCATAGCTGATGTATCCGCACAATTTCCTCGGGCGTTACTCTTGCCGCCATTCATCAGCCCTTCTTTTCTGCCTTGACGGGCTTCTGCGCCGTTGTAGCCCTCGCGGCCGTTCACTGAAACCCGCTCAAAGGCAAAGGTCTATTTCCTCTTCGGGTCACCGTTCAAAGTGGCTTTGAGACTTTTGAGAAAGTCTCCCAATTCACCATTGGCCGCGGCCATCTTGAGAAGGCCATCCAGAAGATCATCTGTCGGCGCCTGCGCTTCTTCCTCATCCGCGAAGTCCTGAACAGCAGGGTTATCATAGGAACTGCAGCCCGCAAATGCACCTTTTCCTATCTTTATACCTTCCGGAATGTTCATTTCCTTCAGCGCACGGCAGTCATGGAATGCCGAGTTTTCTATGGTTTTGAGGCTTTCAGGCAGGATGATTTTCTCAGCGCCGCAGGCTTCAAATGCACATTCGCCAATTGTCTCTACACCTTCGGGAATAACAAATTCGCGAATCTCATAGCAGTTTTCGAAAGTGCATTCTGCGATCACATTCAGACCTTGCGGAACAGTGATCCCTTTGAGGCGATAGCAGTTGCAGAACGCGAATTCTCCGAGGTCCTGCAATGCAGACGGCATACGGATCTGTTCAAGAAAGTGGCATCCCATAAACGCTTTTTCGCCGATCGAGCGCACACTGTCCGGAATAACGACGCTCCGAATACCATCGTTCAGAATAAACGCTCTGCTTCCGACCGCAGTCGTTCCGTCGGGAATAACGACTTCACTCGCTGTACCCTTGTACGCGGTCAAAATGCCATCATGAATGATGAAATCTCCGGTAGTATCAGATTGGTATTTGCCGACTGACATACCCAGCGCATCCAACAGATCGGAAATCAGAATAATCTTTATGCCCTTTCCCTTGCTCCGCTGCTCCAGCGCCATTTTCATCTTTCTGCCGCCCGCGCCGGCAGGATCGCACACAAGGTAGTCTGTTTTTCCAGATACGGCTGCCCTGTATATGCCGCCGTGATCGGTTAAAGACTGAAGGATATTGTTCCATTCATCAGAGCCCTCAACGCCGGAAAAGACAAACGATTTATTTCTGATTACAATTGTCTCGTTTTTTGAAATCACATCTGAGTAACGTTCGAGCCAGTTCTTCTCTGATTCCGTTCCGTTGTTCTGCTGTTCCATGCCATTCTTCTGGCAAAATCCTTCCATTTCTCTTCCTCCTTCAATTTCATAGAAACCGCAAGGCCCGCAATCTGCAATCCTTTCGTCTTACATCCTATTGGATATTTTCGCCGTCAGAACTGTTCTCTTCATCGGGTGCGGCGCATTTATTGAGGGCAGCGAGCAGGGCGTTTAGAATCACTGCATGTTCGTCCGAGTTGTCGGATAACTTTTCGAGCTTCTTTCTGCATGCTTCACTGCCGTTCGCTATTTCGGCAATTACCCGGGTCTGCGCTTCGATAGCCTGACACTTTGCACGGGAGAACAACGTCAAAAACAGCAGAAGCAGACCGCCAACGAAAGTGATGGCCTTTATTGCAAGAATGCCGCTCATGTAGCCTGCTTTCAGCGAAGCTTCCATCTGATAGTTGTACGCGTCGCCTCCAACATATTCAGCGCCGCGGTTTTCTGACCAGGAATAGTCATAGGAGTTGCTGCTGACGCGGATGCGTTTTTCCGGAACCGGAAAAACGACGCTGAAAATAATCAGAGCAGCTGCCGCAATAATTCCCAACAGTTGTGAAATCTTCATTTGTTGTACCTCCTCATCACATCGCCCGCACAACTTCCTCAAAAGCGCGCTTCACAATCGGCCGTTCATTTCTTACAGATCGCCTGCTCCCCGGCGCGCCTGCGCGGCCGCGGCAAAGATCCCGTGTTGCTCACACAGTCCGTGAAGTTCATTCACTTTCTGCGCAGGCGTTACATCTTCGCGAGCAGCTCGGATTTTTTCTGCTGGAACTCATCGTCCGTCAGAATGCCCTGCTCGTGAAGCTTCGCCAGCTTTTCAAGTGTTTCAATGCTGGTTACGTCATTATTGACCGCAGCAGGCTGAACGGGCGCAGCGGTCTGAACCTCGCTGGCGCGCACTTCTTCCTCCCACGGCGAACCGTCCGCCGGGCGCAAGGAGCCGGTACAAATCATTACAAGGTCAATCAGAGCCCAGACGCCAAGGCCGCCGCAAGTCAGGAGCTTTGCAACGCCCAATCCCGTATAGCCCAGATAGAAGCGGTCAATACCAAGGCCGCCGACGAAAACAGAAAGAAGAATTGCCGTCAGTTTGTTCTTGTGTGCCATTGTCGAAACGCCTCCCTGATTACTCTGAATATGTATTGCTTGTTCGTTGCTTATCGTGTCCTTTTCTTTTTCCTCAGGCGCAAATTCCTTAGATGCGAACAAAACGCCTGAACTAAACGCAAAATACAGTAAAGTGCGACTAAGCGGGTATGCGTATATTCCCGAGCCCCAGCCTCGGATGATGAGGACATCATTCAGAATAATGCTGATAATGCCCATCATGAAGAACAGCATAGCCAGCATTTTCTTGTTCTTCATTACGGCTATTGCGTTAAGCAGTAACAATACACTGGCAATAGCATACATTAACCAACATATGGGCATCAGCCGAACTGTGCAAATTATCCGCCAATTGTAAAACATTAGAATGGTGAATAAAATCGCCAGCAACAGATTGATGATGGAGAAAGCAATCGAAACTACTTTCTTTTTTGCAAACACAATCGCTAACAGGGGAAATACCGCAAACACAATTCCCAGAATGCTTATGGAAAAATCTTGCCATCCCAAACCCAAATCTCTGCTGTAAGCATAAAGCATTCTTTGCCATAATTGTGCTCCATCTATCCCATTGGCTATGAAAAAACGTCACAATCGACAATATGAAAAATACAGTTATTGTTCGGCCCTTTTTTGTTTGCTCCATTGTGATTTCTACCTCCAATCGTTTGTTCCACAGCGTGTCTGCGCGGCCTTGCCGATTTCGCCATGTGCGTTTTCCGATGGCAGCTTTCGGCGGCGGGGCTTATTGCAGCGTGCGGATCAGCTTCGGCGTCAGATCATGCCATGCGTTGATCTCATCCTTGTCGGAGGGCTGAGCGCCCAGAATGATCGAATCAAGGCTGTATGACGTCAGTGCTTTACAGCGCGTGGCAATTTGCAGCTGTTTGTTTATTTCGGCCGAAATCTGGTTTCTCTGCGTTTCCATTTCGATCTGGCTCATTTTGCCGGATGCGTAGTCCGAGTTTAGCCGTTTTATCCATGCGTTCAAGCTCGCTTCCGCACTGTCCAAATAGGCCGTGAGATCTGCAAGGTTTGCGCTCTTTACAACGGCGCAGCTTTCATCCATGAGCACGTAAATGGTCTCATTTCCATCGAAAATGAAGACATAGCCGTTTTCCGGCACCTGACTTGTCTCAATGCCGAACGCTTCCTCCGGCGTGGTGCACGTCTTCGCGTTCAGACTGTCGAGACCGCGGAAGTGATAGACGGAAACCTTCTCGGCGTCAGGGTTTCCGGCCGCCCGATACGCAGCCTGAGCCGCCGCCTTTATGCCGCTGTTCCCGCAGCCCGTCAGAAGCAGCACGCAAGCGATCAGCAGAAACGCCGCCAGCAGGGCGGTCAGTTTTTTGCCAGTGTGTCTCGTGGATTTTTTCGTCATCTGTATCCCTCTTTCTCTCAAATTTTCAAAGCAAACTTTCGCAAAAATTCCGCCTGCGCCGTGGTATCCTTTTTCGTTTCTCACCCCCTGCTGTTCTCTCTCTTTTGCGCATCAGTCCGTCTGGCGGGCGGTTTTCCCGCCGGATACCTCCCTTCCTTTTTTTCTATTGTGTCTCTATTGTAGCAATGAACGGGCGAAAAAGCACGTGCAGATTCTGCACATTCGGCGCACACGGTGTGCAAATTCTGCACATTTGGGGTTTTTGGCCTAAAAACGCAAAAAAATCGCCCCATTCAGAGGCGATTTGGAATATTCGGGGCTTATGGCTGCGGTTCGAGCGACAGCTCCGCGCTGCTCTTGAATTGAAGCTCGTGGCCGTTGGCGTCCGTGCCGTACATCACGCAGTCTATATGCGTCAGATAAAGATGATTCTATATAAAGAGAAGATGCAGCGGCGAATCCTGCTTGCGCAGTGAATCGTTGTCCATCCACGGGCGGACGTCGTCGTAGGAGAGATGAATTTTGTCGTCGATGCGGTCGCCTTCGCAAAACAGCGCGACCACGTGATCGGGCGTAAACGGCACGTCGCTTTCATTCTGAAACGCGAACGTCACGCGCCAGCAATCGCCGATCTCATCGTCCGCTTCCAGATACGCGACCGGTGAAAGCGGCGACGCGCTCACATTCGCCGCCGGCCTGCAGAGAAAATACAGACACAGCGCGGCGCACACCATTGCGGCGCAGGCGGCGATTGCGATCGGCAGACGGAGGCGGCGCTTCCGCTTCGAGCATAGGCGCTTCGCTCGCATCGGCGGCCTCCTCGGCGGGCGCATTCTCACGGGGAACGAAATCGCAGTCCAGTATCTGCGAAAGACGATTGACGGTATCCAGATCAGGCGTCATTTTGCCGCTTTCCCAGCGGGAAATGTTCGTGCGGGAAACGGCCAGCTTTTCCGCCAGATCTTCCTGCGTGTAGCCCTTCGCCCTGCGCGCGGCGGAGAGCTTTTCTCCAAACTGCTCCACTTGCGTTCCCCTTTTCATAACTTCACATTTTACATTATAGCGAAAGCTGCGCGTTTTTCAAGACGGAATGCGTTTCTGAGAATATTTTGTGCTTTTTACACGATGACAAATTGCCTTTTTCCCATTGAACGGATACATCGGGCAGCGCAAAAGAAGGGGATAAACGCGGCCGCGTTCATCTCCGGACTGCTGAAAACCGATTGAGAGAGCCGAAGCCCTCTCGAACGCCCAATCATACCCGGCGGCGTGTGCGGCGGATGCGGGACGATTGCTGTGGCAGAAAACTCCGTTTTCCAAAGCAAAAATCGTTTCCTTGCAGTTTTCACGTCCGGAAAGCTGAAAGATTTTTTGCAAAAACTGGTCGGAGCGGCAGTGGCGGGGCGAGCTTGCTCTCCCGTTCACCAGTCTGTCAAAGCCTTTTTTGATGAATTAATTCAAGCAAGCGCTTGATTTATTTTGAAAAGTATGATATGATTTTTTCATGAATGCCGGTCAAGGCGGAGAAACGGAGGTCATATCTTGAGCGAAGACAAGAAAGCCGAGCGGAGAAGGGAGATCACAGGCGCCTGTCTGGACTGTTTTGTTAAAATGGGACTGACGGTCACCAGGACGAAGGATCTCTGCGCGGCGGCAAATTTACAGAATGGCGGCATTTATTACTATTTCTCCACAAAGGAGGAGATCGTGCTCGCCTGCGCCGAGGAGGCGATCGACAGGATTGAAAAGAGCGCGTTCGGCATCGTGCTGGAGGACATCAGCGACATACGGAGCATGATGGAGCGTTTGGGCGCGCTGGCGGATAAAATGTCGCCCACAATGCGCTTTCTGGCCAGCGTGTGCGTGTCGCGGGAATACGGGGAAAAGGTGAAGCCCGCCCTCAGCCGGCTCGCGGCAAGATACCCCTATTACACGGGAAAAATCGCGGCGGTTCTGGGCTGCGCGCCGGCCGAAGTCGAGCCGTTCGTTCATTTGTCGATACTTGCCCTCAACAATTATATGATCTTTGCCGAGCGGGCGCTGTTCGATCCGCAGATCGAGGCGGCCCAAAAGGAACTGCTGAGGCTTGCCGAAAGAAAAGAGAGGAGGCGAGACGGCGCTCTCGGCGAATAACAGATGCAAACGCACAGATCATTTCGGGGAGGGACAATTGCACATCCATAAGAAACTGACAAGGAGGACGTCACGATGAGAAAAGGCCTTGCAATACTGTTGACGGCGCTGATGATGTTTTCTGGCGGATTTTCCTGCGCCTGCGTCGCCGAGCCGGCCGATGCGGACGCCGTGTGGGAGCTGGTCGCGGAGGCGTACACATACGCGTTCCCGCTGGTGCTGACCGACGCAACCAGGACACTGTCGACCAACACAGACGGCACAGTGCAGGGGCGCGCGCCCATCAATCAGATCAACCATGTAAAAAAGCTGGCGGACGCGTCCTTTCGCACCGTTGTAACGCCCAACGTCGATACCGTCTATTCGCAGGCGTGGCTCGACATCGGCGCGGAGCCCATGATCTACGTTCTGCCGGAAACGGATCGATTCTGCAACGTGCAGGTTCTGGACGCATGGACGAACACAGCCGCCGTGCTGGACGGGGCGGGCGCATACGCCATTGCGCTTCCCGGCTGGGAGGGCGAGCTGCCTGAAGGCGTGACCCGCGTGGACGTGCCCACATCGGCGGTGTGGACGATTGCCCGCGTTCTGCTGTCCGGAAGCGAGGATCTTCCCAATGTCTATGCCATACAGGAGCAGATGCGGCTGCTTCCGCTCTCGGCGTATGCTGCGGGCGGAGATTACGCCGCGCCGGCGGGCACATATTCCAGCGAAATTGAATACGTGCCCGTAAACAGGGTGCTTTCCATGACGCCGGCGGAGTTCTTCAACACCGCAAACGCGCTGATGCAGATAAACCCGTCCGCAGAGGCCGACGCGCCCCTTATGGAAAAGCTGGCCGCGATCAACGTGGGAGCGGGCATGACGTTCGACGCCTCCATACTGGGCGAGGACGCCGCCGAGCGCTGGACGCAGATGCTCAAGGAGCTGCGCGCCGCGTTTTCCGCAGAGAGCGCGCGCTATGCCCAAAAGCTCGGCCAGTGGATATACTTCGGCCGGCCGATCGGCGACTTTGGAACGGCGTATACCTATCGCGCCATGGTGGCGCTGGTGGGGCTGGGCGCCAACACTGTGGACGTGGCGATCTATCCCAAGACCGGCGTGGACGAGACCGGCGCGGCGCTGACCGGAGAAAAGACGTATGTGCTCCACTTTGAAACGCTTCCGCCCACGCTGGAGGGCGGCTTCTGGTCGGTGACCGCCTACAACGAGGAGAATTTCCTCATAGACAATCCCATCGACCGCTACTGCGTCAACGACCGCTCCGATTTCGCGCTGAATGAGGACGGCACGCTGGACATTATACTCTCGAAGGAAGCGCCCGAGGATACGTCCAACTGGCTGCCGGTTTCCGACGAAGAATTCCATCTGTTCATGCGCATCTATCTGCCGGATATGGCCGCGCTGGATACATGGCAGGCTCCCGTCATTCGCGTTCAGGAATAACGCGCGGGGACGCCTTTGCGGCGCGGCGCTCCTGCCGAATGCGCGCGGCGTAAGGCTGCGCTTTCGCAGCGGGGTGCATCGGGCTTGGAAGGACGATGAGATGAAGAACGCCCCGGCTTTCCCGGTGTGGGAGAGCAGGGGCGTGTTTTTCAGTTGTTCAGCCAGTCAAGATTGTCCTGTCCTTTGATGGAATAGCCAAATCCGTTCTCGCTGCACCACAGTTCAGCGTAGGAACCTTCGTCTACCACAAAGGTAGAGCCTTTGGGGAAAGCATCGACCGCGATATTCGTTAAAGAACTGGAAAGCTGATAGTCAGTAACGACACTGTTGAAGGCATATGAAGATATTGCGGTTACAGTATCGGGCAAAGGAACAGTCAATTCAAATCCTGCCGGTATGGTCGTGAGTTTAGATGAGAAGGAAACGTTATCTTCTCCAAATGAGAATGGAATGTCAAAATCCATCAATAAGGACATAACATCTTCTTCGCATGAGATGGGAATACCATTTTCTTCAAAGATGTGCACAAGATCTTCATATGAGAAGGGAAGTGAGTTTACGTCATATAGAAAGCCCATCTCATTGAACATCCTGCACAATTTCGCAGTGTTCATGTAATCTTCTTTTTCACAAGGCCTCAAAACAGTGCCATGTCGAATGTTATCGCCGCCAGGAACATAATCATCTGACAATATGCTTATTTCACCATTACAGGCAAAAGCATATTCTCCCCAATCATCAATAGATTCGACATGCGGCCAACAAACAGCCGAAGCATTATAGAAAGCATAGGAGCCAACCTGATGGATATTCGCTGTGTTGACATAAATGATATTAGCGCAATCCCGAAAAGTATCTTCTTTGATTGCAGCTATTGCGCAGTCTTCAGAAAAAACAATGCCGGCATATGTTTCATCAAGGAAATCAAAAAGGTCACTTCTCTGAAAGGCGGCTTTTCCAATTGATGTCACACCTGATGGAATAACAATATCGCTACAGATATTTCCTACCGCGTCCTCAAAGGCGGAGGTTCCAATGCTTTTCAGGTTCTCAGGCATAATGATAGAATCTTCAGCAAACCAGAACCCAGAGAAAGCGTAGTCACCGATTCGTTGAACTGAGGCAGGTAGTTCAATACGCTCAGAAATTATATAATACTCATTTTTGTAAGCAGCCGCCTTTTCAGCTTGATAGTCGCGATAAAAAGCGTAATCACCAATGGAAAGAATACCATCGGGAACGACATAAGAGTATTGTGGGCTGCTTCCACCACCCTCATCTATATGTGGATAAGCAAGAAGTTCCTTATTGGCCTTGTTATAAAGCGCCCCGTTAATCACGGCAAAATAGGGATGCTTGCTGCTTATTTTGAATTGTATGGAGGGGTTTCCAACAAAAGCACCATAACCGATACTTTGCACACTATCCGGCAGATTAATATCTGACAACGTAGCATTCCAAAATGCTTTTTGTCCGATACTCTTGATGGAATCTGGAATTGTCAAAGACACAGTTTCAAAACCATTCTTTTGAAACCCGTTACGTCGCATGACATCACACTTGAATGCCTCATCGCCAATGGCTGTAACGGTATAGCCGTCGATCATGTTTGGAATATAAATATCACCGCTGTTGTTGTTCCAGTCAAACTTGGTAATTGTAATGGAGCCGTTGCCCTTGATTTCATAGGTATATTGTCCGCTTGTTTTCGCGTTATCGGCCATCGCCGGCACAGCTGCCAGAAGCATCACAAGAATAAGTGCCCAGCAAATCAGTTTCTTCATTTCACCTGTTCCTCCATTTGTTTTTGCGCCCGTTCCAGCGCCCTCTTGTAAGAGGTCGCCTTTGAGCACAGCGTCTTGACGATTTCCCGCCCCTGTTCAGCGAGGTCTTCTATTTCTTCGCTGGTCAGGCTCTGCTTCATCAGGGTGTGAATCAGACGATTGCGCTCATCCTTCCACGCGCTGATTTGCTGAAGCAGTTCTGCCGAAATGTACTTCCGAATCAGCGAGGCATTGTTCTCCGTCAGTTCTTCCAGACTCTTCAGCTTTTTGCTGATCATGTTATGCTTCTTCGGATTGAACACGCCGCTGTGCCGCAGCAGCGATTCGCAGCGATCCTCCATGATGGCATACTCAATGAACACGGCTTCCAGCAGGAAATGGTTGTCCATGGCTTTCTTTAGCCTGTCCATCTGTTCCTTGTAGTTCCCGTACTTCTCCATGTTGGTGATTTCGTCCATGGGAATCCCTCCCTTCGTCAACGCTGAAATCGTTCCTCTGCGTATTGTCCATACAGCCTGTGAAATTCCTTCGCTTCATCGGGCGCGACGGCATTGCTCATTGCCGCGCTTCTGATCAAAATCCTGCGATATATGCGCCCTGTCATTCCCGCCTGCGCTCAGTGTCTGGCGGCGCGTTCCATGCTCGCCGCGTCGCTCTGACGGATGATCTGCGTGCCGTACGCCTTTGCGAAGCAGGTCTTGATGTGCTGCGCGTAGTCCAGCTTCGTTCCGCCCGCCGCCTCAATGGCTTCGTTCAGCTTGTCCACCTGCGCGTAGTAGGATTCGGGAACGATGATTGCCTGCAAATCTGTATCGATGGTGATGCGCATTGTTCTTCCTCCGTTTACCAGATTTGTTCATCGACGACGCCGAGGCATATGTCCCGCGCATCGAACGCCAGCGCAATGAAATAGCCCTCTTCGCGCCAGATCTTCTGCGTGCCCCCATCCGTCCGATGAACGATGGCGCTGGGCTTTGCGCCCGCTATGGACAGTACCTCCCGATAGCTCCGCCCCCTGAACGCCTCCACCCGCGAAAAATTCTCGCGCATGGAAAAGCGCTTTTTCCGCTGCCAGAACCAGAGCGCCAGCAGAAAGCCGCCGAGAAACGCCGCCACAATCCAGCCAAGATACAGCATTGACCCTCCCTTCTTTCTTTCGCGTTTCTTTCATGTCTCTATTGTAGCAATCGAACGGCGAAAAAGCACGTGCAGATTCTGCACATTCGATGCACACGGTGTGCAAATTCTGCACATTTTGGATTTTCAGCCCCAAAACGCAAAAAAACCGCCCCCGAAGAGGCGGATAAGTGAAAAATTCTAATCCTTGATTTCCTTTGACAATTCTACATAACCTGAGAAGGACAGATCGTTTCCGTTCGCATCCGTACCGTTGAGCGTAACGCGAACGCCCTGCGCAGGCCCGATCGGGAAGCCGCCCCTTGTGGTTTTCGGCTCGCCCGCGTGCAGAGTGGCGCCGTCGAGGTACGGGGCTATCTCGTCGCCCGTGAAATAATCGCTGAATTCATACCCGCCGTCGGTGACTGTGGTCACGATATACTCTTTGATTGTGAAGGGCACGCCGGCCGTTTCTTCAAATTTGAATTCATAGAACCAGCCTACGCCGCCCTGAAACATATCCTCGCCGGCGTTGATGGCATAGGTCGGATTGTCCTTGGGCGTGATGACGACGTTGGCCTTCGGCTTTTCGCCCGTCGATTTGCCGTTCAGAGAGAGCGCGAAAAGCAGCGCGGCGCAGATGAGCGCTGCGCCCGATGCGATGAGAAGCCATTTGCGCGCGCGATGCTTTTTCGGAGCGGCGCAGACGGCTTCAAACTGTTCCGGGCTGTCCTGTGCGGGGGAAAGCGTCTCGGGAGCGGGCGCTACATCGGCCTGCGCGCCGGCGCTGCCATCTTCCGCTGTAAAGGAATCGCAGCCCGATATCTGCTCCGGGCTGTCCTGTGCGGGGGAAAGCGTCTCGGGAGCGGGCGCTGCATCGGCCTGCGCGTCGGCGCTGCCTTCTTCCGCAGCAAAGAAATCGCAGTCCAGTATCTGCGAAAGGCGATTGATTGTGTCGAGATCGGGCATCATTTTGCCGCTTTCCCAACGGGAAATGTTCGTGCGGGAAACGATCAGTTTCTCCGCCAGCTGCTCCTGCGTGTAGCCCTTCGCCCTGCGTGCGGCGGAGAGCTTCTCTCCAAACTGTTCCACTTTTGTTCCCCTTTTCATAACTTCATATTTTACATTGTAGCGGAAGCTGCGCGTTTTTTCAAGATGGAATGCGCTTTTGAAAATATTTTGTGTTTTTTACACGATGACAAATTGCCTTTTCCCATTGAACGGATATTTCGGGCGGCGCAAAAGAAGGGGATGAACGCGGCTGCGTTCGTCTCCGGACTGCTGCAAAATCGATTGAGAGCCGAAGCCCTCTCGAGTGCACCAGCGTGCCTGGCGGCGTGTGCGCTGGAGAGCGCGGCGGGCTGAAAAAAACAAAGGGCAGGTTTTGCCAAAGTTGAAACTCAGACTGTCGCCCCCTTGGAGAGTACGCGAGGGTCGAAGCTCTCTCGAGCTTCCAAATTGTGCCCGGCGGCGTGTGCGGCAGGTACGGGACGATTGCTGCGCCCCAAAATCTGAAAGAGTTCAGCAAAACTGGAGAAGGCGGCATGCGGCGGGAGAGAGCTTGCATCCTCGTTTCAGACTGTCGAAAAACCTTCGGAGAGTTCGAGAGGATCGAAGCCTTTCGAATTTTCAAACATATCCGGCAGCGTGTACGATGGGGGAAAAACGACTTTTTGCGGCGAAAGTCCCATTTCAGGAGCTAAAACTGGAGAGGGTGGTATGCGGCGGGAGAGAGCTTGCATCCTCGTCTGCCCGCTTGCCAGAACATTTTGGCAAGCTGAGGT
>CAKUAV010000022.1 GCA_934636425.1 uncultured Clostridia bacterium | reverse complement strand
TCTGGGCCTGAACCCCTCCAACGACGGCAAGGTCATCCGTCTGGTGTTCCCGGAGCTGACCGAGGAGCGCCGCAAGGATCTGTGCAAGCAGGTTCGCAAGCAGGTTGAGGAGGGCAAGGTCGCCCTGCGCGCCATTCGCCGCGACGCCAACGAGCAGATCAAGAAGATGAAGAAGGACTCCGTCATCACCGAGGACGAGGCCAAGACCGCCGAGACCGAGCTGCAGAAGGCCACCGACAACGCCGTCAAGGAAGCCGACCGCATCAGCGCTGAGAAGGAAAAAGAGATCATGGCCGTATGACCTCTCTGCTGGGAATGACGCTGGAGGAAGCGGCGGCGCGGCTGAAGGAAATGGGCGTTGAGCCGAAAATCGTCTGGACGGCGGCGCCGAAAAACGCGCCGGACGGAACGGCGCGCGTCGTGCGCGCTCAGCCCGACGGACGGCTGACCGTCGCCCGCTTCCCCGATCAAGTAAAAGACGAGGATCACCGATGACATCCGAGCATAAACAGTCCAGGAAGGCGTGGTGGGAGGCCTGCTCACGCCTTCTTGGCATACGCAGAAAAGACGCTTTCGAGGGGCGGCAGGAGCACGCGGCGCTGCCCCGCCACATCGCAATCATCATGGACGGCAACGGCCGCTGGGCGACGCGTCAGGGGCTGCCCCGCACGGCCGGACACAAGGCGGGCGTGGAAGCGCTGCGCGAGATCATCCGCGAGTGCGACCACATCGGCATAGAGGCGCTGTCGATCTATGCCTTTTCGACGGAAAACTGGAAGCGCTCCGCCGAGGAGGTGGGCGCGCTGATGGGACTGCTGCTGGCCTATTTCAGCTCCGAAATCGACGAGCTGGACGAAAAGAACGTCTGCATACGCATACTGGGCGACGTGGACGGCCTGCCGCAGCCGCAAAGGGACGCGGTGAACGCCGCCATGGCGCGCACAAAGGACAACGCGGGCCTCAAGCTCAACATCGCCCTCAATTACGGCGGGCGCGACGAGCTGCTGCACGCGGCGAAGGCTCTGGCGGCGCGCGCGGCCGCGGGCGAGATCAGGCCGGAGGACATCGCGCGATCCGATCTGGAGAACGCGCTCTACACGCACGGTCTGCCCGATGTGGATCTTTTGATCCGCACCAGCGGCGAGATGCGCATTTCGAACTTCCTGCTCTATCAGATCGCCTATGCGGAGTTTGTCGTGACCGACACGCTGTGGCCGGATTTCGACGTGCGCGCGCTGCATGAGGCCATAGCGGCCTATCAGAAGCGCGACCGGCGCTTCGGCGGCGTGAAAACCGGCGCAAAAGGAGACGATAAGGCATGATCAAGAGAATATCCACCGGGCTGGCGCTGGCCGCGGGGCTGGTGCTTCTATGGATTGTACAGGGGCCGATCATGCGCGTTTTTATGGCGCTCATCACACTGATGGCCGTCTGCGAGATGCAGGGCGCGCTCGAGAAGGGCGGCATGAAGCCGGTCAAGTGGGTCGCGCCGCTCTATGCCGCTTTGTCCATGCCGGTCTATCTGCTCATGGGCGAAGAGGCCATGCTGCCGCTGTTTATCGTGTTCGTGCTGCTGGGCATGGGCGCTGTGGTGCTGAGCGGCAAGCCGGCGTTTGAGCGCATCGCGGGCACGGTCGTGACGCTGGCCTATCCCGGGCTGACGCTCACGATGTTCTATCCGCTTCAGGATATTCCCTCGCCCTACGCGGCCACGCTGATCATGGGTCTCTCCTTTGCCGTGGCGCTCCTCTCGGATGTCTTCGCATGGGCGATTGGCCGCAAGTGGGGCAAGCGCAGGCTCGCGCCGGTCATCAGCCCGAAAAAGACGGTCGAGGGCGCGCTCGGCGGGCTGCTGGGCTCGGTCGTGGTCGTGCCGCCGGTGATGCTCATCGCGCGTCTGATCATGCTCATTCGCGGCGTGGCCGTGACGGCGGCGGATATGCCCAATGTCTGGGCGCTGCTGCTGGTGTCGCTGCTGGCGGGCGCAGCCTCTCAGATCGGCGATCTGGCCGCCTCGACGGTCAAGAGATGGTGCGGCGTGAAGGACTACAGCAACATTCTGCCGGGGCACGGCGGCATCATGGACAGGATTGACAGCGTGCTGTTCAGCATCGTCGTGTTTCACATTTACTGCGGATTGTTTATGGGGGCGGCGCTATGAGGACGTTGGCTATATTGGGAGCGACCGGCTCAATAGGGCGGCAGGCGCTGGACGTGGCGCGGCGCGTGCCCGATCAGTTTAATGTGACGCTGTTGACGGCGCATTCCCGCGCGGAGGCGCTGTTCGAGCTTGTGCGCGAGTTTCGTCCTGCCGTGGCGGCGCTGACCGTAGAGCCGGACGCGCTTCCCGAGGACGTGCGCTTCTGTCAGTGGTATTTCGGCGAGGATGCGGTGCGGCAGGCGGTGCTGGCGGCGAAGGTCGACGACGTGTTGTCGGCGGTCGTGGGCGTCGCGGGGCTTCCGGCGGCGCTGGCGGCGCTGGAGGTGTCCGGGCGGCTGCTGCTGGCCAACAAGGAATCGCTTGTGACCGGCGGCGCGCTGGTCATGAGCCGGGCGGCGGCGCTTCATAAGCCCATCGTGCCGGTGGACAGCGAGCATTCGGCGATATTCCAGTGCCTTCAGGCGCAGGGCGGCAATCCCGTATCGCGGCTGATACTGACCGCGTCGGGCGGGCCGTTCCGCACATGGGAAAAGCGCGACGTCGAGCGGGCGACGCGCGCTCAGGCGCTGGGGCATCCCACATGGAATATGGGCGCGAAGATCACCGTGGACTGCGCGGGCATGATGAACAAGGGCTTCGAGGTGATCGAGGCGCATCATCTGTTCAGTATGCCGATGGAAAAGATCGACGTAATCGTGCATCCGCAGAGCGTGATCCACTCGATGGTCGAGTTTGAGGACGGCGCGGTGCTGGCGCAGCTGGGCGCGCCCGATATGCGCGTGCCGATCGGCTACGCGATGGGGTATCCCCGCCGCATACCGTTCGGCGGCGAGCGGCTGGACTTTGCGCGCATAGCGTCGCTGACGTTCGAAGCGCCCGATATGGAGCGCTTCCCCTGCCTGAGAATGGCGATCGACGCGCAGAAGGCGGGCGGCGTCATGCCCGTGGCGCTCAACGGCGCGAACGAGGAGGCCGTCGCGGCGTTCCTCGATGAGCGCATACCGTTCGGCGGCATTGCGCGGACGGTGGCGGAAGTCCTCGCGCGCACTCAGAATGCGCCCGTGCGGGAAATCGGCGACGTTTACGAGGCCGACAAACGCGCGCGGAGCCTGGCGCGGGATGCGCTCAGGGCGCTGGCCCAGCGTATGCTTTAAAAGTACTCCAGGCAATATGGCGAGGAGTTTTTTTGCGTCGTTTTAATTAATTTGGAAGCTCCTGACATACCCCGCCGAATTGCGCATGACCTTTCGTCGATCGGCTGGGTTAAAGAGGAATTCAAGCGCCGCACGTTTCCGCTCTGAACGCGGCGCGGTCTTGAAATGGCCGCGCGTTCCAGTGCTGAATGCGGCGTAAGACTGCGAGAACGCGAGCGATATATCGAGGATGCTTTTTGCGCCGCTTCTTGGAGGCTTCTGACTGTGCGTCGATGAACTGCGCGCTGCCAAACCGAAATGGCTTCAACTACCGTGCGTTCCAGTTCTGAATGCGACGTGAGACGGCCGAAGGCGCTGCAGACGGCGGGATGCGGAATATCGATCGCGCGGAGCGGCAAAACGTTTTGAAATTGTTCACGGGAAAGAGCGAAAAAAGGGCGGCAAACGGATGCAGAGCCGCGCTATAATAAGAAGGACGGCCGAACGGTGAACGAAAGCGCCGCGCGCGCCGTCCAAACTGTATGATATAAAAAAGAGTCCTTCCGCGCGAGGGACAAGGGGGCTGAAAAGGTGACCGTTGTGACTGTATTGCTTGCGATACTGCTGCTGAGCTTTATCATCATCATTCATGAGCTGGGGCATTACTGCGTGGGGCGGCTGTGCCGCGTGGGCATCGAGGAGTTTTCTGTGGGCTTCGGCCCAAAACTGCTGCAATGGAAGAAAAAGGGCATCGCCTATTCCGTGCGGCTGATACTGCTGGGCGGCTATGTGCGCTTCGCAGGCGAGGACGCGGACGACGACGATCCCGCCGCGTTCAACAATCAGGCGATCTGGAAGCGCTTTCTGACAATACTGGCCGGCCCCGCGATGAATTTCGTGCTGGCGTTTGTCGTGACGCTGGGGCTGCTCATGGGCTATGGGCTTTATCAGACCGCGCCGGTGGTCGGCTCGGTCATAGAGGGCACGCCCGCGGCTGAATCCGGGCTGCAGGCGGGCGACGTGATCACCGCGGTCAACGGCACGGCCATCACGCGCGACGCCGAAGGCTACGCCGCCATGACGCAGATCGTGGGCGCGCTCGAGGTGGGCGATCAGCTCCATCTGACCGTACAGCGCGGCGAGGAGACCGTCGAGATCGACACGGGTCTGTACGCCGACGAGACCGGCGCGCCCAAGATGGGCATATACGTCTCTCAGGAGCGCATTCCCATGACCGTGTGGGACGGCGTGCGCTATTCCGGTCAGGTGATGGTCAATCTGACGCGCGAGATGCTCGATTCGCTGCGGAAAATGATATTCAGGGGCGAGGGGCTCGATCAGGTGACCGGCACGGTGGGCATTGTCAGCGTGGCCAGCCAGGCGATCAGGCTGGGCTTTGACCGCGTGCTGTATCTGGTGCTGATCATATCGATGAATCTGGGCATCATCAATCTTTTGCCGCTGCCCGCGCTGGACGGCGGACGGCTGGTGTTCCTGATCATCGAGGCGATCCGCAGGCTGTTTGGCCGCGGCCCGATTCCGCGCGACAAGGAGGGGCTGGTGCATCTCATCGGCCTGGGCGCGTTCTTCATACTCTTTATCGTACTGACGTGGCACGACATCGCCACGCTCATCAGGCGCTGACGGAGGGCATACAGATGACGAGACAGGTTATGGCGGGCTCTGTGGCGATCGGCGGCGGCGCGCCCGTGTCCGTGCAGTCTATGACCAACACCGATACGCGCGATCTGGCGGCCACATCGGCGCAGATAAAGCGTCTGGCCGCGGCGGGCTGCGACATCGTGCGCGTTTCGGTGTATGACCAATCGTGCGCGGACAATGTGCGCGCGCTGGTGGACGAAAGTCCCGTGCCGCTGGTGGCCGACATTCACTTTGACTACAGGCTGGCGATCGCATCGGTCGAGAACGGCATATCGAAGCTGCGCATCAATCCCGGCAACATCGGCGGCGAAAGGAACGTGCGGCTGCTGGCCGACTGCCTGAAGGCGCATCACATTCCGGTGCGCATCGGCGTGAACGCCGGCTCGCTCGAGAAGGGCATACTGGAAAAATACGGCGGCGTGACGGCGCAGGGGCTGGTCGAGAGCGCGCTCACTCACGCGCGTATGCTCGAAAGATGCGGCTTTTACGACATGGTGCTGTCGATGAAGGTGAGCGACGTGCGCCGCACGATCGAGGCCTATCGTCTTGCGGCCAGTCAGTGCGATTATCCGCTTCATCTGGGCGTGACCGAGGCCGGAACGCCCGGCATGGGCACGGTCAAGTCGGCGATCGGCATCGGCGCGCTGCTGGCCGACGGCGTCGGCGACACCATACGCGTGTCGCTGACCGGCGATCCCGAGCCGGAAGCGGCGGCGGCGCTCGACATACTGCGCGCGCTCGGACTGCGCGGCGGCGTGGACGTGATCTCCTGCCCGACGTGCGGCCGCACAGGCATCGACGTGGAGGGCATCGCGAAGCGCGTTCAGGAAGCGACCCGCTCCGTGAAAAAGAATCTGCGCGTGGCCGTGATGGGCTGCGTGGTCAACGGCCCGGGCGAAGCGAAGGAGGCCGACGTGGGCATTGCCGGCGGCAGGAACGGCGGCATACTGTTCCTGCGCGGCGAGCAGCCCGTGACCATACACGGCGACGCGGAGGCGCTCTACAGCGCGCTGATGAAAGAGGTGAACCGGCTGTGCGCCGAATGAGCGCGCGGGGGAGGGCGGCCATGTTTTCAGGATTGCTTGCGGCGCTGGCGCTGATCGCCGTCTATCTGTACGCGCAGAACAACTGGCTTCAGCTGAGCCGGTATGCGCTGAAGGCCGATCTGGAAAAGCCCATGACAATCGTTCAGCTGAGCGATCTGCACAACGCGCGCTTTGGAGAGGCGCAGGCGCGGCTCATGGACATGGTGCGCGCGCAGTCGCCCGACGCAATCGTCATAACCGGCGATCTGATTGATGATACAAAGGGCGACGACGCGCCGGCGCTGGAGCTGGCGCGGGGCTGCGCGGCCATTGCGCCGACGTATTTCGTGACCGGCAATCACGAAAAGCTCAGCCGGAGCTATGAAGATTTCCTGCCCGAGCTGGAAAAAACCGGCGTGATCAACCTGAGCGGCAGAACCGTGACGCTTGAAAACGGCGTGACGCTGACCGGCGCGCAGGACGCGGGCTTTATCGGGCTGGAGAACTACGCGGGCTATGTCGCGTCGCTCGCGCCCGAGGCGGCCGGCTATCACATACTGCTTGCGCACAGACCGGAGTTTGTCGCGTCCTATGCGGCGGCGGGCTTTGATCTGGCGATCTGCGGCCATGCGCACGGCGGACAGATTCGCCTGCCCTTTATCGGCGGGCTGTACGCGCCTGGGCAGGGCAAGCTGCCGCGCTATACGGCGGGGCTTTACGATGCGGGCGACATAACCATGCTGGTCAGCCGCGGACTGGGCAACAGCGTGTTCCCGTTCCGCGTGAACAACCGGCCGGAGGTCGTCGTGCTGACGCTCGAACAGGGCGATCGACAGCCTGAAGCGGGGTTGTGACTGCCGCCGAAGTCATACGTCCCGGTGCGCGATCATGGCGCGGGAAGCTGTTCACCGGTGAGAAGCCGCATCGGGCGCGCGGCGGCTCTCAATCCCAATGCCATCGATTCAGCGACCAGACCCAATGCCGAAAGGATTTCATGCTTTCTTCCCAAACAGGGGCTGCCGCAGAGCGTTAAGGCCTGCGGCAGTCCCATTTCTCTAACCGTCCAATGAATGCGCTGACGTCAAATTCCCGCTAAAACACAGGCATCAGCCATTGCCTGCCGGCAATGAATTGTGGTCAAACGCCGTTTTTGAGTTTAAAACGCTGGAGGGGGATCGCTGCGCGCTATGCGAAAAACTCTTCCTCCTTTCTGCTGTCCATATCAGATGCATCGCTGTTTGGCTGGCTGTTTTGACTTGATCTCGGGCAGACACTGTCAGAGCGCGTTCACGCTGCAAAATAATTGAGCGCGTACAACTTGCAATTTTTCGCGCTTTGTGATATGCTGAGGTATATAATCGTTTCCCCAGAAAGAAGGCGATTCTCATGAAGATCCTCAAATCTTCCGAAGATTATCTCGAGGCCATGCTCATCATGAAGGAAGTGCATGGCTATATTCGCTCCATAGACATTGCCATGGAGCTGGGCGTGACCAAGCCCAGCGTCAGCTACGCCACAAAGCGGCTGCGCGAAAACGGCTATATCACAATGGACAGGGACGGCTTTATCACGCTGACCGACAAGGGCATGGATATTGCCACGCACATTTACGAGCGCCACAAGGTGCTCACCGATGTGCTCGTTCAGCTGGGCGTGAGCCCCGAGACGGCGCGTCAGGACGCGTGCAAGCTGGAGCATGACATCAGCGACGAATCCTTCGCCGCGCTGAAGCGCCATATGGAGAAAAACAGAGCCCGGCAGTGAGACAAAAAGAACGGCGGCCTCTTCTCGGATGGGGGAAGAGGCTGCCGCTTTATAGAAGCGCGCCGGTCAGAGCGCCTTGAGGAACGAGGCGAGTATGGCGGCCAGACGGGCGTGCCCGGCGTCGTTCGGGTGCAGGCCGTCGGGCATATAGCGCTGCTGAAGCACACTGACGCGCGGCTGTATGCCGGAGACGGCGAACAGATCGAGCACGGGCAGCGAATAGAACTCGGCCGCCTCGCGGATGAAATTCACATAGTCGATCAGACGACCCACGTCCTGGGGCTT
The DNA here is from genome assembly GCA_934636425.1 of uncultured Clostridia bacterium. Lineage (GTDB taxonomy): Bacteria > Bacillota > Clostridia > Christensenellales > Aristaeellaceae > Firm-10. The sequence continues at coordinate 18,490 of CAKUAV010000022.1, read as the reverse complement.
GTTGCCGTCGCCGCGGGGATTGTCCTCGTTCAGGCGGTGGGTGGGCGTGAGAATCACAATGCGCGCGTCGGGGTACTTTTCGATCAGCGCGGTGTAGAGCGCGTGCAGCCCGCCGCAGAACGTCGTGTCCTCGCGGTCGGACATATTGCCTATGGGCGCGTCGCCGTGACCGAAGTCGTTCGTGCCGCCGAAGACCACGATCACATCCGCGTCCGCGTCCATATCGGGCACGCGGCTGACGAAATGCCGGTCGAATTCGGGATTGCCGGCGGTGGGAATGCGCTGGCGGGCGATGCGCGTGCCGCTGATGCCGTAATTGCGGACGATCGCGCCGTACTGCGCGGCGATCAGGTCTCCGAAGCGCTTTTCAGGCGCGCTCGTGCCCACGCCGCAGGTGATGCTGTCCCCCAGAAGGTTGATCTTGCAGCCCTTGAGCTCCATGTCTATCCCAGCTTTCACATAAATTTCCGTTCGAGTGCCATTATAGCACACATTGAAGCGCAAATACAGCGCGCGTCTCAAAAATACCGGCTCTTTGCGAAAAAAATTGAAGGACAACGTCTCGTACGACCTCTTCATGAAAAGGCGCCCCTTGGCCGCGCGCTCGCCGCCGAAACGCGAAAGGCATTCTCGCGGGCGGATGGAAGCCGGCCGGGCAGAGAATGCGGGGCGAAGATCATGACGGCCTGTCAAAAAATGCGGCGTGACAGGAGGCAGCGCTTTCTGACGGAAGGCTTGAGGCAGCGCTATAAACATTGCGCAGTGCCGGCGAGCCGTTTTTTTTTGGCAGTCAGCGGCGGCGCGGGGAGGTCGTCCCCTTAGCCGCGCATCGCCGCAGCTTTCAGCGCTGATGGAGCGCGTGTTCCGCTCCGTTGCCGATGCGGCGCGCGCCCGCCGCCCAAGCGCGAGAACGCCTCCTGCGCGGGCGGATGGAAGTCGGCTGGGAGGAGAATGCGATGCGGCGCGTGGCGAAGCCGTGACGGCCTGTCAAAAAATGCGGCGTGACAGGAGGCAGCGCTTTCTGACGGAAGGCTTGAGACAGCGCCATAAACATTGCACAGTGCCGGCGAGCCGTTTTTTTTTGGCAGTCAGCGGCGGCGCGGGGAGGTCGTCCCCTTAGCCGCGCATTGCCGCAGCTTTCAGCGCTGATGGAGCGCGTGTTCCGCTCCGTTGCGATGCAGCGCGCGCCCGCCGCCGAAACGCGAAAGGCATTCTCGCGGGCGGAAGGAAGCCGGCCGGGCAGAGAATGCGGGGCGAAGATCATGACTTCCTGTCAAAAAATGCGGCGTGACAGGAGGCAGCGCCATAAATATTGCGCAGTGCCGGCAAGCCGTTTTTTTGGCAGTCAGCGGCGGCGCGGGGAGGTCGTCCCATTAGCCGCGCATTGCCGCAGCTTTCAGCGCTGATGGAGCGCGTGTTCCGCTCCGTTGCCGATGCGGCGCGTGTTCCGCCGCCCAAGTGCGAAAGGCATTCTCGCGGGCGGATGGAAGCCGGCCGGGCAGAGAATGCGGGGCGAAGATCATGAAATTGCGCTTCCTCATATTTTCTGTGACGAGTATGAAAAAAACAGCGCGGCTCTTTGCGGAGGGCCGCGCTGAAGCGCTTTGTGTGCGGTCAGTTCTGGAACGTCCGCTCGAGCACCTTGAGCTTCAAATCGTCGCTCAGACGATAGAAGTATTCGGAATAGCCGCCCACGCGCACGACCAGATTGCGGTGTGATTCGGGATCGCGATAGGCCTCCTCAAGCGTCTCGCGGGAGACGCAGGTGATCTGGATCTGCATGCCGCCCATCGCCATGTAGGCGGTCATCAGGCCGCGGATCACAGCGTCGCTGAACTGCGGCTGTATGGTGAAGTTGACCACCGGCGTGCCCAGCGCCGATCTCAAATCGAGCGCGGCGACGCTTTTCAGCAGCGCTGTGGGGCCTTCTGTGTCCTTGCCGAGTATGGCGGTCAGCGAATCGCACAGCGGAGCGCCTGACGGGCGGCCGTCGGGCGTTGCGCCCACATGAGCGCCCGCGCCGCCGTAGGACTGAAACTGTATCGCCGAGGGCAGAAATCCCCAGCCCACCGCGGTCGTCCGCTCGTTCAGACAGCCGAAAACCTCGTGCGAGAAGCGGTGCGAGAGCGCGTCCGCGTCGGGATCGCCGATGCCGAAGCGATGCGGGTGATTTTTGACCGCGCGCCGGAAGCTCTCGTCGCTCAGCGCGGCGAGGAAGGCGGCTGCGTCGCGCTTTTCATCGCCGTAATAGCGGTCGCGTATGACCAGCAGCGAATCGATGACATTGATCATGCCGGCAAAGTTCACAATGCTCCACAGATAGCGCGCGCCGCCCGCGTTGTACTCAAGACCTCTGTCGATGCAGTCGCCTATGAGCAGCGTGCGCATGGGCACGGGGCAGAGCGCGATGCGGTCGCGCTGAGATTGGGCGATGCCCTCCATGACGCGGATGGCCGCATCGTGAACGGCGTGAAGATACCCCTCGTAGAACGCGCCGAACGTATCGGCGTGTTTGAGCAGCGCGGGCATGGTCTGGTCGAGTATGAGCGCTAGATTGATGCCCGCGTCCAGCGAGCCGACGTTGGAAAGGCCGGAGATCATCATCTCGGTGCAGCCGCCGCCGCACATTCTCTCGAGATCCTCCGCGCGTATGAGCGGGAAGCGCCTTTTGAAGCCCTCCAGATAGAGCTTTTTGTTGTAGAGCGCGGGCGAGCCGCCGCCCGAGCGTATGCAGTCGAGCGCCTCCTGCCAGACCGAATCGGAGGTGTTCTCGTCGATGAACAGCTCGATCATCGGGCGGCGCAGGCCGTGCGCGGCGCGCAGGCACACCTCGGTCAGGCGCGTTTCGGCAAGCCCCAGCTGCATGGAATAGCCGCCGTTTTCGTCGAGATTCTCATAGAGATTGCGGATGAGCGGCTCCGCGTCCTCGCCGCGGTCGTAGGGCATGAGCCCCTGCGCCAGCGAGCCCAGATTGTCGCAGCTGTCCAGATAGAGCACGAAATTCCAGCCCTCGATCGCCTGATACAGCGTGCGGCAGGGCTTAAACGGCACAGTTTCGAGCGCCTCGATCAGGCGCGGCTCGGCGTGAACGGCGCGAAGATACTCAAGGCAGCGGGCGTGATAGCTGCGCAGCCCCGCCAGCAGATGCCTGAGGCCGTCCCTGAGATCGCCGTCCTCGATGGCCGCGATGCGCGCGTCGTAGGAATCGAAGCCCTCGGCGAGTATGCGCTGCGTGTCGGGCATGGAGTGCGTCCACATATCGCCTGCCACGGTGTGCTCCTTCGGCACGGACGAATGATAGCGGAAAAACTCGGACGACGCGAACAGATCGGCCAGTTCGGCGTCCTTTTCGCGCAGCCTGTTTATGTCGTACCAGTAGCCGCCCATGTAGTTGGGGTCGACCGTGCCGCACGAAGGCCGCGCGCCGGAGGGATAGAGCCGCCCCGGCTGATAGACGGGCGCGGGCATGGCCTCGTAATAGCGCCTCAGCCCCAGCGCCTTTCTGTAGAACAGGCCGCGGTCGGTGTTTTCGTAAAGGCCGGCGAGCAGCGGCTCGCCCATATTGAGAAAGCGTTCGGATACAGTCATTTAATTGCGCTCCGTTTCATTGAGTGTGGGTCTGAAAAAAGGAGGGCTTCGGTTTCGCCGCGAGAAAACGCGGCCTGAGGGCGCGCCTTCAAAACGGCGGCTGAGCCGGCGCGGCATTGTTTGACGCGCGTTTGACTCTGCCATCATCATAAATTATTTTGGGCGGGATTGCTATTGTAAAATCATGCGGCGATATGGTAAAATCGTAACTGAAGAGAGGGGGATCGCCATGCGGCACGAGATGTTTTCGTCCGAGACGTTTTTGTCGGTCTGCGTCCACTGGGTGGGCTGGAGCGGCGATCCCGCCGTCACGCGCTACGGGCCGGCGCGCCGGGAGAGCACGATCATACACTACTGCACCGCCGGCGCGGGTTTTTACAACGGCCACAGCGTGCGCGCGGGACAGGGCTTTATCATCCGTCCGGGCGACTGGGAGGAGTATCATCCGGACGAGAAAAATCCGTGGACGTTCTTCTGGCTGGTCATTTCCGCGCCCGATCCCGAGCAGATTCTTTCATTCTATGACGAGAATCCCGAAACGCACGTCTTTGACTACGATTTCGTGAGCGACGTGCGCGACCTGCAGCGCTGGATCGACGCGCATTCGGCGGGAAAGCCGCAGGGCATGAAGAATTGGACGGTGCTGATAAAGCTGATCGATCTGCATTGCGCGCACGTCCGGCGCGCGCCCAGTCCCGCCGCGGGATACGCCGAATACGCCCGCAGCTATATCGAATATCACGCCTCGTCGCGCGTGACCGTGAACGATGTGGCGCGCAGAATCGGCGTGAGCGCGTCGTATCTCTATCGCGTGTTCACGGCGGCCTACGGCTGCTCGCCCCGTCAGTTTCTGAACGAATGCCGGCTGCGCCGCGCGCGGGAGACGCTGGATGCGGGCGAGAGCGTTTCGGAAGCGGCGCGCGCCGCGGGCTATGACGACGCGCTGGAATTTTCGCGCTTTTTCAAAAAGCACGCGGGGCTTTCGCCCAGCGCCTACGCCGCGAAAAAATCGGGGCGCGGCCGATAATTTATCAGGCGGCGCGGAGGCGGCTTGACACGGCCGATTTATGCGGCTATAATCAGCATGAACGCATACGCCATCAAATACGCACGGGAGGATTGTCTGAGCATGAAGGAGCTTATTGAACGGCTGACGCCCGGCCGGTCGGGCGAATTTGTCTGGGAGACTGATCCGGCGCTGGACGGCTTTGAGATTTCTGCGCGGCAGGGGAAGATCTGCCTGCGCGCCCGCGACACGTCGACGCTCTCCGCCGCGCTGGGCGAATATCTGCGCGCGGTCGCCGGGGTCGATCTGGCCTGGCTGGGCGACGGTCTTGACCGGCTGCCCGCTTCGCTGCCGCTGCCTGAAGGGACGATTGCGCGCGCGATTCCCCAGAAATACCGCAGCGCGTTCAACTACTGCACGTTTTCCTACACGATGGTCTGGTGGGACTGGGCGCGCTGGGAGCGCGAGCTGGATCACATGGCGCTCTCGGGAATCAATCTGCCGCTGATGACGGTGGGGCTTGAGGGCGTGTGGTACGATACGCTTATCGAGTTCGGCCTGAGCGACGAGGAGGCGCGCTCATTTCTGTGCGGGCCGGCGTTCCTGGCGTGGCAGTGGCTGACCAACATCGAGAGCTTCTGCGGGCCGCTGCCCAAGAGCTGGATCGACGATCACGTCGCGCTGGGGCGCAGAATCATCGCCCGAATGCGCGAGCTGGGCATGACGCCCATCATGCAGGGGCCGTCCGGGCTGTGCCCGCGCCTGTTCAAGGAAAAATTTTCGAACGCCAACATCCGCTTCAAGCCGGAATGGAACAACATAGGCTTTACCGCCGAGATCGATCCGCTCGATCCGCTCTTCGCGCGGCTGGGCGAGGCGTTTCTCAGGCACGAGAAGGCGCTCTTCGGCGCGTACGGCTTTTACGCGTCCGATCCGTTCCACGAGGGCTATCCGCCGGTCGACACGCCGGAATATCTGCACGCGGTCGGCGAGGGCATTGTGAACATCCTCAAAAAGCACGACGAGAATTACACATGGGTGCTTCAGGCGTGGTCTCTGCGCAAGGACATCATCATGGCCGCGCCGAAGGAGCACGTTCTGGTGCTCGATCTGCGCTGGCGCGACTATGCGCATGACGACTGCTTCTGGGGCTATCCGTTCGTGACCGGCACGCTGAACAACTTCGGCGGCAACGTCAACGCGCACGGCGACATGGCGCACATGGCGGCCAATCCGTTCCGCATGGCGCGCGCCGCCGCCCCCAACTGCGTGGGCACGGGCGTGTTCATGGAGGGCATAGAGCGCAACGTCGCCTATTACGAGCTGGCCTACGACATGCTCACGCGCGCAGAGCCGGTCGATCTGGACAGATGGATTGAGGGCTACTGCGCGCGGCGCTACGGCGCAGCGCATCCCGCCCATGTGAAGGCGTGGCGGCTTTTGCGCGAATCGGCCTACGGCCCCGGCACCGACGGCGTGGAGCGCGCCTCGATCGTCTGCGCCCGGCCGTCGATCCATCCGCGCAAGTCCGGCCCCAGTCTGGAGATGGAGATTGCCTACGATACCGAAAAGTTCAATGAAGCCGTGCGCCTGCTGCTCTCCGCGCCCTCTGACACGGCGGGCTATCGCGCCGATGCGGTCGATCTGATGCGTCAGGTGATCTCGAACGCGGCGCAGCGCTTCTATCCGCGCGTGACGGCGGCGATCGAAGCGCGCGACGGGGCGGCGTTCGAGTGCGCGTCGGCGCGCTTTATGGAGATGCTGGACGATATGGATCATCTTTTGTATCTCTCGGACAGCCTGCGCCTTGACAAGTGGCTGGACGGCGCGGTTTCCTGCGCGCACACCGACGCGGAGGCGGCGCTCTATGAGTGGAACGCCCGCGTGCAGATCACGCTGTGGGGCTTTGAGGAAAACAGCACGCTCTACGATTACGCATGGAAGGAATGGGCGGGGCTGATTAAGGACTTCTACATGGGGCGCTGGCGGCTGTTCTTCGACATGATTCGCCGCCATCCCGATTACACCGACGCGGCTCTGCCCGACGACCGGGGCCGCGAGGCGTGGCGCGCAGATGCGTTCTATTCCGCTCTGGCCGACTGGGAGAGCGCGTGGACGCACAGCCGCGTCCGCCCGGAAAAGCGCGAAACCTCGCCGGAGCTGGTGCGCGCATTGGCGGAGAAATATCTGATCTAAAGCGCGGCCTGAAAACGGAGCGCCGCGAAAACCGTTCCGCTATGCGCGCGTGGGTCTGGCTGCAGATGGGCGAAAAGCGCGCCGAGATCGGCCGCGTCCGCCCGGAAAAGCGCGAAACCTCGCCGGTGCTGGTGCGCGCACTGGCGGAGAAATACCTGATCTGAAGCGCGGCCTGAAAACGGAGCGCCGCGAAAACCGTTCCGCTATGCGCGCGTGGGTCTGGCTGCCGATGGGCGAAAAGCGCGCCGAGATCGGCCGCGTCCGCATGGAAAAGCGCGCGGCCTCGCCGGTGCTGAAATGAAAAGGAGCCGCTGCGGAGTTAACCCTGCAACGGCTCTTTTCTTCTATAAATCGGGGGCAGGGCGACGAATCGAACGCGCTGAAATATCGGCTCTTTACGAAAAAAGCTGAAGGAGAAAGGGCGATGCGAACGGCATGGCGGCAAGAACTGCGCTTCTGATTTTCATGATAGACGAGCGCTTCGGCGTATTCTCAAAACGCGCGCAAAAGCATCGCCCGCCGCCGGAGAAGCGCTCTCCCGCAGCGGGCGTTTTCGTTTTCAGTTTCGCAGCTTTTTACGAAAAAAAGCTGAAGGAGAAAGGGCGATGCGGTGCGCGCGAACGGCATGGCGGCAAGAGCGGCGTCCCCCGGTTTTCCGCGATGAACGAAACATCAGGGGATTTGGAATTTGGACGCTATCGCCCGGACAAAGGCAGAAAGCCGCTTTTTGCGCCGCGCGGGCGGCTTTGCTGCGTTCTGAGACGGCGTGTGACTTTCAGATGATTTTTACCGCCTGTAGAGATAATAGCAGATGTACAAATCGCCGCCCACGCTCTTGTACCAGCTCTTCCAGCTCCAGCCGGGCAGCACGCTGTGAACGGCGCTGTTCAGGGCGGCATTGTCGTATTCGGTGTTCGGCATCATGATGGAATCGGTGACGAAGCCCTGATCGAGCCGCCATTTCATGTAGTACGCGGCCTCGTCCCAGCCGCCGCACACGCCGCCCATGGCGTTGTAGTAATAGGGCACGGCGCTCGTGTCGGCGATGGGATCCACCAGCGCGTCGTCGTCCCAGAAGTGCGTCCGCTTCAGCAGATCGCCGCCCACATTGAGGTAAATATAATAGGGAGAAATGGCGTAGTCGGGATCCTCGTAATCGTTCCAGGTCACGTCCACGGCGAACCATTCGCCGTTTAGGTAGATCGCGTTCCACATGTGATAGGGATTTTCCGGCGTGGGGCTGTCGGTCGTGCCGTGAACCAGGCGCACGGTGAATCCCGCCAGATTGCCCAGCAGATAGAACGCGTCTGAATAGCCGTCGCAGTCGGCCGAGCCGTCCAGCAGCGCGCCCACGGCGGTGTCCTTGCGCTCTATGGCGCTGCTGCCGTTGGTGTAGTAGACTGTGCGGCGCGCGATTTCGTCGTGCAGATATTTTTCGAGCGAGAGCGTGTCGTTCGTCTCGGCCTGCGCGCGCTCCACAATCTCCTGCGCGGCGCTGTAGAGCGCCCAGTCGGTCTCCGACATATCGGAGAAGTCGTCCATGCGCCATTTGTTCAGCACCCGGTAGCCCGGATAGTATGTGATGTTCGAATAGTAAAAGCGGCATTTGCCCGTCCAGTAGGTCATGTCGCGCGCGGCGATTCCCGACGCGTCCTCGATGTCGTGTATCAGCGAAAAGTCGTTTTCAGTCAGGCGGCTGAACACATCCTCCGGGCAGGTGATGTAGAACTCGGGCATGAGATGCTCTGTAATTCCGAGCATGAGCGATTTGAACGCGTCCAGCGAATCGGCGCTGTAGGACGGCGCATCCTCCCGCGCGAGGGTGCTGAGGGGGAATGCGAGCAGCGCGATGAGCGCAAGGAGCGCGGCGCGGCGGCGGGCGGCTGTCATTCGGGCGTCCTCCCTTCGTGTGATCGTAACAGCGCGCGTCAAACCGCCAGACTCTTCTGCGGCTTGACGAAACATCGATGGGGCGGCGCGCGCCCGATTTCGCAGGCAACTGCGCGCCTTTGTTTGCGGCTTCGCGGCATTTCAGGCATTGCCGGCGGCGCGACTGCGGCTTCTTCGCGGCGCATAAGGAAAGGCAAGGTCTCCTGAGCGCGCGTTTGGCTCTGGCGCGGGAGTGCGGGAGCAGCGTGTATCCGATTTCGCAGTCAACTGCGCGCCTGTGTTTGCGGCTTCGCGGAATTTCAGGCGCTGCCGGTGCGAACCGCGGCTTCTTCGCGGCGCATAAGGGAAGGCAAGGCCTCCTGAGCGCGCGTCCGGCTCTGGCGCGGGATTCCGTATTGCGCATATACACACATTATTATACCACGCGGGGCGGCGGGAATCCAGAGGGGAAGCGCAAAAAATGGGTGTTCCCTTTATGCGGAAACTGTGTTACAATGGCTGTGATATTACTGATTCGCAGAGCGGAGGGGCGGTTTATGGCCAGAGACAGGAGCAGTGTGGATATGACGCAGGGCAGCATTGAACGGCTGCTCATTATGTTTGCGCTGCCGCTGCTGCTGGGACAGATCTTCCAGCAGCTTTACAATGCGGTGGACGGCGTGGTCGTGGGGCGGTTCGTGGGCAAGGAGGCTCTGGCCGCGGTCGGCGCGTCGGGCAACATCATCAACGCGCTGATCAGCTTCTTTACCGGACTGGGCACGGGCAGCGGCGTGGTGATTTCCCAGTATTTCGGCGCGCACAACGATCAGGGCGTGCGCGATACCGTGCATACCACCGTTGTGGCGACGCTCATACTGGCCGTGGTCTGCACGATCCTGGGCGTGACGGCGACCGGCACGATCCTCAAGTGGATGGACACGCCCTACGACGTAGAGCCGGCGGCGGCCGCCTATCTGCGCATCTATTTCGCGGGCGTGGCGGGGCTGATGTTCTACAACATTGGCTCGGGCATTCTGCGCGCCGTGGGCGATTCGACGCGGCCTTTGTATTTTCTGATCTTCTCCGCGCTGCTCAATCTGGGGCTGGATCTGCTGTTCGTGTGCGTGTTCCGCATGGGCATCGAGGGCGCGGCCTGGGCGACGATCATCGCGCAGGCGATCTCGGCGGTGCTGACGTTCGTCGTGCTGGGGCGCGAGCAGGGCAGCTACCGCGTGGAGCTGCGGGCGCTCTCCATCAAGAAGAACGTGCTGGGTCAGGTGATCAGGATCGGCCTGCCCATGGCGGTTCAGACGGGCGTCATATCGCTCTCGAACGTGTTTGTGCAGGCGTATATCAACGCCTTTAAGTCGGCCTGCATGGCGGGCTGGGCGAGCTACAACAAGTTGGACGCGTTCGTGTGGCTGCCGATGCTCAGTCTGGGCATGGCCGTGACCACGTTCGTGGGGCAGAATCTGGGCGCGGGCAAGCCGGAGCGCGCGCGCCGCGGCGTTCGCGTATCGGTGGTGCTCTCGCTCGTCTCGACGACGCTGCTGGTCATCCCGATGATGGTCTTTGCCGACTCGTTCCTGAAGATATTCAACGGCGAGGAGGACGTGCTTTACTATGGGCGGATGTTCGTGGTGTATATGTCGCCGTTCTATATCCCCTATACGTTCACGCAGATATACTCCGGCGCGCTGCGGGGCGCGGGCGATTCGGTCAAGCCCATGTTCATCTGCATATTCTCATTCGTGATTTTCCGGCAGATCTATCTGTTCATCGGCACGCACTTTATTACGCATCCGCTGTTCGTGGGCATGGGCTATCCGGCGGGCTGGATGGTCAGCGTCCTGCTGATGGTGATCGCTTACCGGCGCAGCCATTGGGAGGAAAAGCGCGCGATCGCGGCGGAATAGCCGCACGAAAGGACAACTGTCATGATCGTGTATTTTTCAGGCACGGGCAACAGCCGCTATGTGGCGCGGCTCTTTGCCGAGGCGCTGGGCGACGAAGCGCTGGATGCGGCCGAATGCATAAAGAGCGGCCGGCGCGCCGATGTGGCGAGCGAAAAGTCCTATGTCTTTATCGCGCCCACATACGCCTGGCGGCTGCCGCGCGTGTTCGAGCGATTTATCCGCGAGGGGACGTTCTCAGGTGCGCGCACGGCTTATTTCGTTCTGACCTGCGGAGACGGCGTGGGGCGCGCGGATTACTACGCCGCCGAGCTGTGCCGCGACAAGGACATGGCGTTTCGAGGGCTTCTGCCGGTGGTCATGCCGGAAAACTATCTGGCGCTGTTCGACGTGCCCGGAGACGAGCAGGCGCACGCCATACGCCGGGCCGCGCGTCCGGTGATCGACGGGGGAATTGAGCGCGTGAAGGCGCACAGGCCGTTCGAGCCGCTGCGCAGCGGTCTGAGAGGCCATGTTCAGAGCCGCTATGTCAACCCGCTGTTCTACCGCTTCGTCGTTTCGGCGCGCCCGTTCTACGCCACCGACGCCTGCGCGGCCTGCGGGCGATGCGTAGAGATCTGTCCGATGCGCAACATCGTTTTGTCCGACGGCAAGCCGCACTGGGGGAGCGACTGCACCCACTGCATGGCCTGCATCACAGCCTGTCCGGCGCAGGCCATCGAATACGGCCGCCGCAGCGCCGAGCGCAACCGCTACCGCTGCCCGGAGGCCGACGCGGACGAGGCCTGACCGATTTTCGTTCATCCGCCATATAAAGGATGAGGCGCGTGATCCCCAGACGGGAATTTCCGCGCCCAATCGTGCGCGGCGAGGGCGTGCCCGTTTCGGGCGTCGAGGAGAATGCGCCGGGCGCGTGGCATCGCCGCGCGGCTTCGTTTGAAAAGAAGGGGTGGCAGTGTCTGTGCTTCGGCGGCGCGGACTATATTGCCGATGCGTATGTCACAGGCAGTTCGCCGCGCATCATCAGGGCGGCGGCAACGAGTTTGATATCGGCGTGAGCGATTTCAGGCAGAGCGGCGAGAACGAAATCTGCGCGCCGAGTACGAGCGGCGCGAGACGCAGACCCACGGCAAGCGGGGCTATGGCGGCATACGGGGCGAGCGCGCGGCTGGAAAACCGCGGCGAGCGCTGCGTCGAGTCCTTTGCGCTTCGTCACGAAAATCAGCGGCGAGCTCTCGCTCGGCGTGAAGGCGCGCGCCGACGGCCCGGCGCTTTACGGGCGCTGCGCCATGGGGCTTCGGCTGATCGAAAACTGAACAGCACCGGCGCAGGCCGCGTTTCCCGAGAGCGGGGGCGCGGCCTGCGTTTTGAGCGCCGCGGCCGTTAAGATGCGCTAAAAAAAGGCGGCATGGTTGCATTTTTTTATGGATGTGCTATAATAGGCGGTGCTAATATACGGGGGATATTGTGCGCGGGAGGCTCGCGCGGAAAACGGAGGACGGATTATGAAAATTCTGGTGGTCGGAGACGGCAAGGTGGGGCACATCATCGCCGAAAATCTGGCCGGAGAGGGCCACGACGTGGTCATCGTGGACAATGCCGAGCAGGCGCTGCAGCGCAGCGAGGAGACGCTGGACGTATTGTGCGTGCGCGGCAACGGCGCCAACGCGCAGACGCTCATCGAAGCGGGCGCTCAGCACGCCGACATCATCATTGCCACGACGGCGGGCGACGAGACCAATATGCTCTGCTGCCTGATCGCCAAGCGGCTGGGCACGCGCTACGCCATCGCCCGCGTGCGCGATCCCGAATACAACGAGAGCCTGACGATGCTCCAGCGCGAGCTGGGCATAGACATGACGATCAACCCCGAGCGCGCCACGGCGCTGGAAATCAGCCGGCTGCTGCGCTTCCCCTTTGCCAGCAACATCGAGTCGTTTGCGCGCGGCCGCGTGGAGATGGTCGAGTTCCGCGCGAAGGAGAACGACGCGGTGGTGGGCATACAGCTCAAGGATCTCTCCCAGAAGCTGCGCGGCGTGCCGCAGGTGCTCTACGCCATCGTTGAGCGCGACGGGCAGATCATTATACCGGACGGCAATTTCGCCATACGCGCGGGCGACCGCGTTCACGTCGCGGCCGATATGCTGACGATCACATCGTATTTCCGCTATCTGGGCAAGAACACCGACCGCATACGCGACGTGCTGATGCTGGGCGGCGGGCGCATCAGCTTCTATCTGGCCAGGATGATCACGCAGCTGGGCGTTCATGTGTCCATGGTCGAAATCAAGCACGACAAGGCCATGATGCTGAGCGAACTGCTGCCCGACGTGAACGTCATCTGCGGCGACGGCACCGATCAGGAGCTGCTCGAACAGGAGGGTCTGTCGCAGATGGACGCGTTCATCGCGCTGTGCGACCGCGACGAGGAAAACCTCATCGCCGGGCTGTACGCCGTCAAAAAGGGCGTGCCCAAGGTGGTCGTGAAGAACAACCGCGTCTCCTATGTCGACATCATCAACGAGATGGGGCTGGACAGCATCGTCAGCCCGAAGGCCATCACCTGCGCGAGCATACTGCGCTATGTCCGCGCGCGCGTCAACGGCGAGGGCACGAAGGTCGAGCGGCTCTACCGGCTGATGAACGGCAAGGCTGAGGCGCTGGAGTTCATCGCGCGCGACTGCGATCCCTATATCAACATTCCGCTCAAGGATCTGACGAAGCGCCCCAATTCGCTGATTGCGGTCATCGTGCGGCGCGGCAAGGTCATCGTGCCGTTCGGCAACGACCACATTGAAAACGGCGACAGCGTGATCGTCATTGTCTGCGAGAGCGGCATAGGCGATCTCAACGAGGTTATATATCCATGAACAAACGGCTTGTACTGCGCCTGCTGGGCGTCATACTGGTGATCGAGGCGCTGGCCATGGTTCCGGCGACGCTGCTGGCGCTGCTCTATGGCGACGGCGATTTTCTGGCGATGCTCGAGAGCACCGCGCTGCCGCTGGTCATCGGCCTGCCCCTGTGGCGGCTGATCAAGCCGGTCGATCGGAATCTGCGCGCGCGGGAGGGCTTCGCCGTGGTGGCGCTTGCGTGGATTTTGCTGAGCGTGTTCGGCGCGATGCCGTTTATGCTCAGCGGCATGCTGCCCAATTTTGCCGACGCGCTGTTTGAATCGGCCTCCGGCTTTACGACCACCGGCGCGACGGTGCTGACCGACTTTGATACCCCGCGCCACGGCGTGATGTTCTGGCGCAGCTTTACCCACTGGATCGGCGGCATGGGCGTGCTGGTGCTCACGCTGGCGCTCATCCCGCAGATGACCGGCCGCACCTCGCATCTGGTGCGCGCCGAAAGCCCGGGCCCCAGCCTGAGCAAGATCGTGCCCAAGATGGGCGATACGGCGCGCATACTCTATACGATCTACGGCGCGATGACGCTCATAGAGTTCGTCGCGCTGATGTTCGCCGGAATGTCGCCCTACGACGCGGCCATACACGCCATGGGCACGGCGGGCACGGGCGGCTTCAGCAATTACGCCGCGAGCGTCGGCGGCTTTGACAGCGCGGCTGTGGACGTGATCATCACCGTGTTCATGTTCCTCTTCGGCGTGAACTTTGTGGTGTTCTATCACATATCCAACGGCGAATGGCGCGAGGCCTTCCGCAATGAGGAGCTCAGGTGGTATCTGGCCATAAGCGGCGGAGCGATACTGCTCATGACGCTGTTCGTGCTGCCGCAGTACGGCTCGTTCTGGACGGCGCTGCGCCATGGCAGCTTTCAGGTGGGCTCGATCATATCGACCACCGGCTATGCGACGACCGACTTCAATCTCTGGCCGCAGAGCGCGCGCATGTTGGCGTTCATATTGATGTTTGTCGGCTCGTGCGCCGGTTCCACGGCGGGCGGACTGAAGGTCGTGCGCGTGGCGCAGCTGTGCAAGCTCGGCCGGCGCGAAATTCGCCGCTCCTTTCAGCCGCGCAGCGTTCACGTCATACGCTTCGACGGCCACGGCGTGGACGAGACGATGCTCTCTCAGACGGCCGTGTTCTTCTTCGTCTATGTGGCGCTGATACTGGTCGGCGGTCTGGCGGCTTCGCTGCTGGGGCCGTACGATCTCGAAACCAATCTCACCGCCGCGCTGACCTGCGTGAGCAACGTCGGCCCCGGTCTGGGCGCGGTCGGCCCGGCGGGCAGCTTTGCCGGCTATACGCCCGCGGCCAAGGTGATGTTCACAATGCTGATGCTCTGCGGCAGGCTGGAGCTGTTCCCGATACTGGCGCTGTTTGACCCCGTCCTATGGCGCAGATAGGCCGGCCGGACACATCGCAAAATACGCCCCCGCTTCGGCAGAGATCGCCGGGGCGAAAAGAAAGCCGCCGCAATCGTTCGACTGCGGCGGTTTGCGTTATGTCTTTTCCTGCGGGAGCGGCGCTTCGTCGGCCTGATCGGCGGCGCTTGGATCGTCCGGCTCGACCGGCGCTTCGTTGTTGCGATAGATGGGAATCGCGGCAATCATCAGATAGCCCGGCAGCAGCGCGAAGCTGCGCGTGATCAGGCAGGCGGCGGCGCAGGTGAACGCCGTGCAGCCGAACGCGATCACTGTGCGCCGTTCGTTGGGATGAATGGCGATGAGCGTCGAGAAGAGTATGTACCAGAACGCCAGCACCAGCACCGCGCCCGTGTGGGGCACAAGCCCTAAAAGAGCGCCGAACGACGCGGCGATGGCCTTGCCGCCGTGAAAGCCGTACCACGGCGAAAACGCGTGCCCGGCCACCGGCGCGGCCATGACCAGCGGCAGAAGCGCATAGGGGAAGCCCAGACAGCGCACGGAATAGAACACGGGCAGGAAGCTCTTGGCCAGATCGGCCATCAGGCAGAGTATGCCGACGCTCGCGCCCGCGTATTTGAAGGCGTTGGACGTGCCGGGGTTGTGGTCTTTGCTTTCCTTCACGACGTCTATGTGCTTGAGCCACATGGGAATGTGATAGCTGAACAGCACGCTGCCCGATAAGAATCCGATCAGTACGAAACCGAGCTGAGAGAGGAGCATGACAAATCCTCCTTGAGGGCGGAGACAGTAAAACGGTGAGGCGCGATCCCTGCGGACGTCAAATCCGCAGGGACTGCGCCCGGATGCCGCTGAGATGAGAGCCGTATCTGCTTATTTCGACGTGCCGCGCCTTATACCTGCCGCAATCGCGCTGGAGAAGGTTAACATTTGCTTACTTATCAGCCTTTTTCGCCTGCTCGGCCTGCCACAGCTCGTCGGCCTTGGGCTTCCAGCACTCGGCGTAATGCGTGCATTTGCCGCACAGGTGATCGGCCGATTCGGTGTTCATGTAGTCGGTGTTGACAGCGCCGGTTTCGGCCACGAGGCGGCGCAGTATCTCCGGGTTCTCCAGCATGGGGCAGGGGCGGAGCATATTGTCGTTGAAGGGCTGATTGTCGTGATAGGCCTGGAAGAGCGGGCTTCTGAGCGCGTCCAGAAGCGAGGCGTCGTGGATGTTCACATTGGAATAGTGTATGAACACGCACGGCTCCACGTCGCCCCTGGCGTTGATGTGCAGATAGCGCCGGCCGCCGGCGATGCAGCCGCCGACATATTCCGCGTCGTTCTGGAAGTCCATGCTGAATATCGCCTTTGTCGAGCGGAACTCGCGTATGCGGCGATAGACCGTCTCGCGCTGCTCGGGCGTGGGCAGCAGCTCGGTCACCGCGTCGTTGCCCACCGGCATATAGTGGAAGAACCAGATGAACAGCGCGCCGCTCTCGATGATCATGTCGAAGAACTTCTCGCTGGAAATGTCGGCGTAGTTGCGGCTGGTGTAGCAGGTGGATATGCCGAAGGGCAGCTTGTGCTGCTTAAGCAGCGCCATGGCGGCGAGCACCTTGTCGTAGACGCCCTGCCCGCGGCGGCTGTCGTTCGCGTCCTCAAAGCCCTCGAGGCTGATGGCCGGCACAAAGTTCTTGACGCGCAGCATATCCTGACAGAATTCCTCGTCGATCAGCGTGCCGTTGGTGAAGGAGAGGAACTCGCAGTCGGGGTGCATCTCGCAGATTTTGATGAGATCCTTCTTGCGCACGAGCGGCTCGCCGCCGGTGTAGATGTACATATAGGTGCCCATTTCCTTGCCCTGACAGATGATCGAATCGATTGTCTCCAGCGACAGATTGAGCGAATGGCCGTATTCCGCCGCCCAGCAGCCGGTGCAGTGCAGATTGCAGGCGGAGGTGGGGTCGAGCAGTATCGCCCAGGGGACGTTGCAGTTGTATTTGGCGCTCAGCTCGTCCTGACGCGCGCTGCCGGTCAGGCTGGCGTTGAGAATGAGGTTCTTGAAGACGGCCTTGCGCACCTCGGGATCGAGATCCCACAGCCGCAGTATGAAGTCGTACCAGTTGCCCTTTTCCTCGAGCGTTTTGCGCACGGCATTGCGCTGAGAGACATACCAGTCCCTGGGCGTGACCTTGTCCACCATGGCCATCAGCTTGGGCAGGTTTTCCTCCGGATTCTTCTCCAGATACTTGAGAGCCTGATTTACCGCGAACTTCGTAAAGCTTTCCTTAACGCCGTTGTAGCCCATTGTCGAGCGCTCCTTTTCTTGAGAGTGCGCCCCGGGAACGCCCGGACTCACCCCTGATATGCGTCGATTATAACAATTCCCGCGCGGGCTGTCATTGGGCAAGGCGCGCGCGGTGACCAATTTCGGGACAGATGGCGAGAATGTCGCATTTTCGGACAGATCGGCGATTTTGTCACTGTTCACGCGGACTGTTTTGCTCTACACTGTATGATAAGTGCTATTATCGGAAGGAAGGCTGACAACATGGCGAGCGACGGCATTCACAGCGTGTCCCGAACGCTGATCGAGACGTTTGTGCGCAAAAAGCTGATCGAGCTGAGGGACAATCCGGAACGCGGCACGCGCAATCTGGTCGATATGGCGCTGAACTTTTCAAAGGGACGGTTTGAAAGGCGCTTTTTTACGGCGGCGCAGCAGATGCTGCAAAACGAGCAGAGCGGCTACTACACGCTGGCGTGGGACACAATCACCCATGTGACGCTCGAGCATATGCTCGAGTTCGGCATGAACGTGGGCTACAACAGCCTGAACGTCGGCGCGAAGCTCATTCGCGAGCGGGAGACCAAATGCGGCCATAACATCCCATGGGCGGTCGGACTGCGCGTGGACGGCGATATGTGGGACGCGATGGCGCAGGACTATAGGGCGCTGCTCGGGCAGGGCCGGGAGATGGGCATATACACATGGATGGCGCGCGTCAGCCGCCGTCCCGAGGCGCTGCTGCCCATGATCGAGGCGGAGAAGGACTGCGCGTTTGTGCTGCTCGTCGAGCCGGATCAGGCGACCGACGCGTTCCTCGACGCGGCCGCGCAGCTGAAAAACATGATGCCCGTCGTCGGCTGGGGCGAGGCGTGCGCGGACGTCTGCCGCCGCATGCGCGAGCGCGAGATGCTCTATTCGATCTATGTGCCCTATGACGGCATGGCGGACGTGCCCTACGACGCGATTCTCGAGGACGCGGCGCAGATGCATCCGGTCATCACGATGTTCGTTTCCGACGAGGCCATAGAGGGCAGGAGCGCCGATCAGGGCGAGGCCATCGGAAAGCTGCGCGCGGCGCAGGCGTACGCCACCATTCCCATGGAGCTGTACGCCGATTCGCTCATGATCGACGGGATCATTTCGGACGAGGCCTGCGTGGCCGTGTTCGACGAGAGCGGCACGCTGATCAACACAAAAGGCCGGCCGCTCAATTTCATCACAACGCCGCTGTGCGACATACTCAAAGCGGCCTATCCCAAGAAAAAGCGCAATTCGTGATCGCGTTTTCCCGGGCTTTGCGCAGGAGGTTCATCCGCCCGCAATGATCGGCGCTTTTTTCCGCGGTGTGGCGG